>PFSB01000015.1 GCA_002788855.1 Candidatus Roizmanbacteria bacterium CG_4_9_14_0_2_um_filter_38_17
CATCTCTGGTTAACCAGCGGCGTTCATATGGATATGCTCCACCAGTTCCTATATATTGGTAAGAAATATCGAATGAAGCTCCTGAGGCTACTGATGCTGGACAAGATAAATTACTAATTGTGCAGTATGAACACACCTCCACAGTGGGAGTGGGGGTAGCAGGTGGAGTGGTAGGGGTAGGGGTGGGTGGAACTGTGGTTGGAGTATTGGTTGGTGGAGCTGCACAGGTGAATCCGCTGGTTCTGGTTACCCCATATCTTGCGCTACAATCACTATTACTTGATTGTACTTCCCACCAGTTATAGGCTGATCCTTGAACAATTGGCCTAGTTGATGATGTTCCATGTACACAAATCCACTGATCTGTTGATCTGTTCATTGGATTCCACTCTAATACTGGATCGGAGTACCCATCATTTTTATCTATCCTCAAAATATAATCATTTATTCCACTTACCCCAGTCCAAGAAAAAGTTGCTTCACTGCTAGTTGCGCTACAAGACCTATTTAAGTTAGTCGGCCCGGGAGGGGTACAGGTAAATGTTTTATTAAATCCAGCGCTTGAACTAGGTAATTCTGTATTACCATTTCCTTCTGTATCAATTGCAACCGCCTTGATACTATGCGCTGCTCCATCTTTGTATGAGGCAGGAACAGTCCAGTTAAATCCATGATTCTCATTGCCACCACACTCACCTGCCACACCAGGTCCGCGAGTATCACCTGCAGCTTTTGTGCTGATTTTACTGCCGTCTACGTACATGTCAACATTGATGGTGCGGTTATAGTCATCTTGATCACAGCTCCACCCCCAGGTATTCATGTTAGAACAATCCACCCCATCGTGATAACCCTTGGGTGCGAAGTGAGCAGGTGTGGGGGTAGGGGTATTGGTTGGTATCGGTGTATTTGTGGGGGTGGGAGTAGACGTAGGCGCTTCGCCGCAAGATTGAGTTGAACCATCGGAACAATCATTGGAATAACAACTGCAACCTCCGCCAGCACAAGCGGGTTTATTATTAGTCTTGCAACTTTGAGTACCACCTGAACAAGAACTCCATTCGTTTTTACTACAACCTCCAGGAGCAGGGGTATTGGTTGGTATCGGTGTATTTGTGGGGGTTGGGATAGGGGTGGCGGTTGGATCTGGATCTGGAGGTGAACCAGAACATGATTTAAGCGACTCACAGCCATAATTTGTTGAGCAACTCTCCCACGAAGAACAGCCATCATTACTCTGACAACAGCTATTTCCAGCATATACTTCGGAAATATGCACATTTGAAAAATTTTCTTGCTTTTTGATAATAGATGTTTGACTTTCTTGTATTATTAAAACTAAAAACAGAACTGTCAAACAACCAAGTCCCAAGATAATTATTTTACTTAAACTTTTCATAACTCTTTTTGTATTTGATGCTTACCATCGAATCTCCGTAAAATTATTCGTAAAAAAAATGGATTTCCTTCTGTATCTAGTTGTGCTTGAGAAAAATCATTTTCTTGGGGTAAAAGCATTGCTGTTAACACATCGCCTTTTTGTATAAGTTTTTTAATCGTCTCTTTTCCCAAATCTACAGATAAACCAAGATTTTCTACAGTGCTTACATTCGTATTGGTTCTGGCAAGATTTTCAACCTTAAAATCTGTTTCGTCATGTTCTGAGGAGTAGTCAATTCGACCTTTTACTAATAGCTCGCCAGTTTTTGGATCCTCAACAAGGAGATATTCATCCTCAGAGTCCAAAATAGTTTCAAACCCAGCAAACTTTCCCACGTATGCAGTTAAAGTATTAGCATCTCCGCTGATCTTTCCTGTCCCATTAAATGCGTTAAAAGCCGCCTGATTGTAGATCGCTGTTCGTCCAACTTTGTCTTGTTTATCTTGAAATGTAATATTCAACTCGTCCTTATATTCTTTTATGGGAGTCTCATTACCTGTATTTGGGATTTTCTGTAGGACCGTAGTTAAGGAAACACCTTTTAATTGCAGATAGTATATACCTTCTACTAAGGTCAGTATAGTAAGAATCAAAACTACCAAATGAATTTTCTTCATTACACTAATAATAACGAAGAATTCTTACTTAGTCAATTAGGTTTATTTGGTGAGGGATTCTGAACTTCTTAAAACAGTCAAGGCTCCACTTATTTCAGATGGCGTCATGATTTCCAGAAGCTTAGCGGATAATTCAAGTTCTCTTGCATATACCAAGATTGAAGTATCTTTCGTATCATCAACAGCTATAGAACTAGATGCAGTACCTCGACTTATTCTTATCCATTCATGTAGCAACAACCCTGCAGTGTATCCTCTTTCTGCTCCCGTACCTAGACTTAGACCAATTTCACGTACTCTGGGATAGTTCATTTCAATACCATACATCAATCCAGAATAATGACCATCAATGCGATTCCACTGAGTAAAATTGTTTAGGGTCGCGAGAATATCGAAGCTTCCTTGATTTGATCTAACACCAACCATGTCCCGATTAGCAAGGTATCGAGCAAAAAATGCATCTTCTTCAATAAACTTGGCAATATCTGGTTGGGTCAACATCCAGTTTATTGTTCCTTGTAGTCTTGTTGCGTCTTCTTGTGAAAAGCCGTTTTTACCGCCTACTGGTATCATAAACCGTCCTCTAGCAGCCGGGACAAATGTTTCTCCCCAATCATAAGGTGTCTCCTCGAGATTTAGCCTCCTATTAGGCTTTTTTGTTCTGAGTGTTGCATATACTTTTTCATTATCATTTTCCAGTTCTGAAATATCTTGAACTTGAGCCTCAGTGGTTTCTGTCCCCTCTTCCACACCTGGTGTGGGTGGGGTTGCTGTGGAAATAACACTTGGATTAGCTTGCACCCAATCTGCTGAAACAACTCCCTCTGTTCCATCAGATAAAACTACTTCGTACCAGTTGCCTGATATTCCTGTTATTGTAATCTGTTCTCCTTGTCTAATAAGCCCAACTAATTTACCATTTGGCTCTTTTCTCACATTTAATGCCGTGGCGGTAACTTCTCCTTTTAGATCTGATTCAAACCTGCCATTAACAATCTCCCCTACATTTACAGTTCTTCCATCTTTTGTTTTTCCAAAAACCACAATTGCTCCATCTTTGTCTTCGGCAATATCAAGTCCTGTAATTTCCATTCCAAAAGCAGCTATAAATGATTGTGGAAGATATGCCTGCATTTGTTCGCCGTCTTTTGTTAGCAAGATGTGTCCCCCATTTTCGCTAATTTCTGCCGTAAAGCGAGTCTCACCCACGGCCTCTCCTCCGGTTTGTTGCCTCGTTGAAACTACCATAAACTCATCTTGTTCGGGTTGGAATCTAAAATAATTTCCCAAGCCATCGGCATTAACAACATAATGATCACCTAACGAAGCAACTGGAGCTGTTTTATCAGCCACTTTGTATTCTATTTTGTCTGTTCCCTTGTTTTCAAATGCGCTTGCTTCCTCTCCATTGACTGTGATTTCTCCTGGAACTTGAGGCCCAAATAAATCCCCTTCCGATCCTCTCATTAATACTGCAAATTGAGTAGTATTTGTAACAGCTTTTGTACCCGTTATGGGCTCACTCGCGAATATTTGAAACGGAAAAATCTCAAATATTGACGATCGATGGCCCGGCGGGACATTTTTGAACATTTTTTTAGGCATTCCTTCTTTTATCTGTCCTTGAATATATCCAGCAAGTATTTCTCCACCTTCAGGAACTCTTGTGTATATTTGAGGTTCAGTGATCACTACTGTTTCTGTTAATACTCCTGTTTCAGTTATTGGTTGTGACTGACCAATTGGAGCTGGTCCATCTAAATCCATATCTTTTGCCAATCTTATAACTGCGGGAACGTCAGGAATAACGAGTTGATTTCGTACGCCTATGTCGGGCCTAATTAATTCTCCACTCATATCTCCCATATTATATATCCTATAATACTAATTGCAAGTAATTGTGTATAAGATGTGTAAAAAGGGGACGTTTCCCAAATAAGCTCATTATTCGTATATTTTATTTATAATATAGCTGGAGATAAAAACCCATCTTCGTCCTGAAATTTCTTCGAAATCACATAGCATTGTTTTATATTAAGCTTGTTTGATAAAAAACTTAGCTTTTCCAGGTCCTGTTTCGTACCAGTCAGCTTTATTTCAAAAGCCGTGTATTTATCGAGGATAGCATCAATTTCAGCCGTGTTGCGCTTATTATAGAAGCTTACTTCCCCGTAACCTTTAAGCTGATTGACCACTGCATTCTCAAACAGTGATCCCTCCCCTATTTTACCAATCACGTTAAGAAGCCCAGTATCTGTGAAATAGACTTTTTTTCCTCCCGCTACGGCTCGATCTATACTTTTGCTAAATTTAGGAATAAGCCTAATAAGATAAGTTCCCTGTAAAAACTCCAAAAATTGGTAAATTTTAACTCTGTCTACCCCCAACTCACTTGATAAACGAGTTATATCAAGCATAGACCCAACACGTGGAACAAGCAATAAAATGAAGTCTCGCAGTTCTCGAATATCCGCATAATCAGATAATATCTTTAGATCTTTTTCAAAAAATGATTTAAAAATATTTTTAAGCGTCATCATTTTTGTGTCTTTATCTTTGGTTGTTACTACCTCGGGGAATCCGCCAAACTCTATAAACTCGTCATATTCAGTCTGTCTTGCCTTGTGATTAAATATATTACTGTTGCTGTATGCGTTTTGCAGAGACGTTTTTTTAACCTCTTCTAATTCCAGCGCATCATTAAAATATAGATATTCTTGAAAACTCAATGGTGACAGTTCATATAAAAACTTACGCCCACTTAGCGATTCAGGAAATAGATTTTTAAGATAAAAACTGGAAGATCCCGTAAGATAGAATTTTACACCGTAGTGATCAATTAGATATTTAATTACTTGGGTTACTTCTGGAAAATTTTGAATTTCGTCGATGAAGACAGATATTCTCCCCTTTTTACTACTCATGCCAACAATTCGTTTGTATATAACTTTATAATCAATATCCTCAAAGGTTTTTTGGTCCAGAGGGTTATCAAAATCAAACCACAGTTTTGGTTCGTTAACTTCGTCAAATATTTGACGCATAAGGGTTGTTTTTCCAACCTGTCTCATGCCTGTTATAAGTAAGGCATTTTTGTGGTAAATATGTTTGACTAATTCATAAAATAGAACTCGTTTTTTCATAGTGTAAAAATACTATTACATATTTGCGCAAATTTGTCAAATAAAAGAAAAAGAAAAGGGGACGTTTCCCAAATAAACTTATTATTCGTATTTTAAATTACTATCTTCTATCTTGGATCTTTGTCAAATTAGCGCGGTTAGAAACCGCTCGGCTGAAATAACTCGAATATTATCCTTCTTGTAGTCAACACCTGGCTCAAGAACTACTTGATATGCTTGAGGAATATTTTCACGCTCTACAAAGTATCTTAAGTTACTGGCAATTCCCTTATGTTTTAATTTAGCTTCAACAACAAACCAGATTTTGTCATTAACTGTAACTGCAAAATCTACCTCTCGGGATTCTCTATCTCTTAAGTAAGACAAGCTAGCTACTTCTCCCGAGGTATTGTTAATATAATCCACTAACTTATACAGATGACTTGCAATAAGATTTTCATATCTTACTCCTTCATTTATCCCTCCTGCCCAATCCCAAAGATATAGTTTGGTTGCTTTGCGAAGCGTGGTTACTTTTTTGGTCGCATAAGTACGGATCTGGAAAATGTAATAGAAATTTATATATGTTTCAAGCCAACTGGCGACCGTTACGGGAGAGATCTGTAAATCTTGAGCTACGCTGTTTGCAGAGAATAATGAGCCAATCTTAGTTGGTAAAAGGTCAAGCATTAGCTCAGATTTACCTAGTTTATTAATATCTTTGATGCTTAAAATGTCATCTTTTAAAACCCTTTGAATGCGCTCTTTATTCCAGCGTTTCCAGTAGATTTGACTTTTAGCCGTGTACGGCTCTGGAAATCCGCCTTGATTGAGTAGTTTTTGAAGATATTCTTGGGTTTTATCTGTTGAAAATTTGAGCGGTGACATAAGCTCTGGTGGCTTATTTTGACCAACTATCTCAGTTAGTGTTAATGGGTGGAGAACATGATAGTGATATCTTCCAAATAATGAATCCCCTCCCTTTATCTTTATATCCAGTCTGGCGCTGCCAGTTACAATGAACTTGTGCGTTGTGTTGTATTTATCATATAGTCCTTTTATCCAGTTTTTCCACCCATCCATCTTATGGATCTCATCCAAGATAACTAGCTTCTCCTCCCCTATAATCTCATAATTTATGATGCGCTTGCGATCATCACGCTCATCCCAATTCAAATAGATACTATTTCCTGGATAGTATGTATTGGCAAATTCCTTACTCAAGGTAGTTTTACCCACTTGCCTGGGACCGCCTAAAAAGACCATGCGGTTTTTTAAATCCCTCTTTATGCTTTCTGTTAAATATCTAGTTTTTTTATTCACTTTGAGCTTAATTTAATGACTGACAAATTATACCATACTGGAAATGGTTGGCAAACATTTTCCAGTGTAACCCTTCAGGATTTAACAAAAGGGGACGTTTCCCAAATAAGCTCATTAAAGGACCGTCCTTAATGGAGATACATTCGGATATTAAAGGCCTTGCCTTTAATACTGTGATAAGAACTCAGATAAAAACAAATATGTTTTTCCTAATTCCTGCTGAAACAAACATGCACTGTGGCAATTAAGCTATGGACAAGAGATTCAAAATATTTAGCCCCTGGTGACCATAGCGAAATTCTTGCTATCTTGCGCACAGACTTGCTATTTATAATGACTTGCTGTATAATCATGCTTACTATGCAGACAGTAAGTATTACACCCAAATGGCAGATACATATTCCTGTTTCAATTCGCGAGGAGCTTGGACTTACCACACCAGCACAGGCTGATGTATTTGTCGAAGATGAAAAAATTATAATTAGACCAAAAGAGAGTAAGATCATGAGAATGGGTGGTTCTCTATCTGGAAAAAAACCAATACGACCAATCAATATCGACAAAATCAGAGACTATATTGATTACTCAGATCTATAAATAATATGAGAATCTTTCTGGATACTAACATTTTCCTACGTTATTTTACTAAAGATAACCAAAAAATGTATGATGCAGTAGAGATAATTTTTCAATTAAATGATCAAAGTCAAGTTCACCTCGCAACTTCTACTATCGTTTTAACTGAGGTTATGTTTACTTTACGAAGTTTATATCGCTTAAACAAAAAAATTATTAGTCAACACGTTGAATCCATTTTAGAAATAAAAAATCTGCTTCTAATAGATCAAACAAATTTTCAACAAGCATATCGCCTGCACAAGAAAAGTGGCGAAAAAATTGCTGATTGCCTTATTGTTACTCAAGTCTCATCGCGGTATGCTCTCTGTAGCTTTGACCAAGGTCTCTCAAAGATCATAGGAGAAAAACGATTCGTCACACCAGAAAAGGTTGTCAGCTTGCGACGATGATCACTCCTCTTGTAGCAACCACTCATATTTATCATCTACGAATGCTTTGCTGACCACATAGTAATCGCGAATATCCAAAGTCTTTGCTTTTCTGCTGAGATCCTGAATATATTGCGGGATCGCTTTGTTTTTTACTTCAAGCGCCTGCTGTTCATCAAGGATAAAATCTACCTCTCCCCCTTTGCGCCTTTTATAGTACGGAATAAAGATACCAAAAGTATTAATCGCAAGCTGTCGCAAAAAGAAATTCGCATACAGAACACGAACCCCATCTGTTTTCTTGTGTAGAAAATGCCAGTTATGTGGAATATGCAGCATACGCTTATCTTACCTATACACAAAACCAGAAGCAAGCGAAACAAGGCGAGACCCTTCACGCTAGTGGAAGGTCTTGCCTTAAGTGAGCAATTGCTCGTATCAAAGGCTAAGCCTTCCTCCGCCAGCTGGCGGACATGAAGGGCTCAGCTTTATATTCGCTGGTTAATCACTTAAAAAATACAAGAACAAACCTTGTACTAAATTAGAAGGAGAGAGAGCTTAAAGTTATAGATATTAGGAAGTGAGGGGTTTATAGACGCTACTCTGTAACTTTTACTGGTCATGTACATTCAGATATACATCCTTGATAATCTTCAGTTTGCTGATCAAAGCTTTCTCTACACTCTCTTACACAAGTACCCTGTTGCGCTGCTCCTTTTGGATCAAAAGCCGCCAACATTGCAACTAGAAATATAAGCATTAGTAAAGTCACTGGTAGAGAATCAGACCTACTGGATTTACAAATATCAGTGTTAAATATGAAAGTGCCTTTAGAAAGATAGTGTCGGATATTTACGGGGACATACCGATGGCGTTACTTAAAACTATATCTTTTATACTCCTCCAAATAATTATCTACATAATCGGTGATAAAGCTTGTATTGCTAATAAAAGGTATTAGATCATTTTTAAAGTTGTTTTTATATTTTGTGCAGGTCTCATTGACTTTGTCATCAATAAGTTTTATCAGTTCTTTAATATTTAATGTTGAATCGCTCATTTTTTCCCTTAAAAAAGGAATATTAATTCTAACATCATTTTTTAAATACCATAATAAGTCATAAAAATCTCTGCCTTTGATTGTTTGTTTATTTTCTCTTCCAGTCAATAAATTTCTTGTTAGTATTGCTGAAACTTTACCTGCAAATAGACTTGGAAGGTCATAATGTAAGGTTACAAAGTTATATCCAAAAGCACTTTTTGAGGTTTTTTCGGTACGGTAGCTACTGCCAATCAGAGGAGTCAGGTCAATTTTAATATATAACAATTCCGATTCACTTTTCCCTGCAATTCTCAACTCTCTTAATAACGGAAACTTCAGCAAAATTTGTTTACCTTGTTGTTTTATTGAAATTTTTAAGCTTGGATACTTGAGTGAACTAATAAAATATTGTTCTATTCTATTTGCAATTTCTTCTGAATTTATAAATTCTAGATAATCAAAATCAAGGTCTTCTGATAGTCTATCTATTCCATAAAAGTGTCTCAAACATGTTCCTCCGGTAAAAATGAAATTTGTTTTAAAATCATTAGTTGTGTAAATATATTGCAGAACCAAAATTTGTAAATACTCCTTTATAGCACTTCTAATATAAAGTAGATTTGAGCTCTTTTTACGCTCTTTATTAGCAATTTCTTTGCTGTAGTTAAGTATCACTTTAATTAAAAATTAATTCATCAATATGAGAGATCTTGGTAATTTTACTTTTATCACAATATCTAGAAAATTCCTTGATATCTTGTTTTGTAAACTCATCTAAATTCAGTCTTAAATCATCAATCGTTGATTTGTTAATGCAAAAATTCCTGTACAATTTTAAATATAGGTAGTCAAACAAGGCTTTTGGTTTGGTTGCGATTGCTATATCAAAACCATCTTGCTTAATAATTTCATAGCCTGTAAAAAGTTTTTTACCGATATTTCTGTATGAAAATGTCCCTAGATTATTTGTATATGATCTTGGTGATTTTTGTGTGATTGCTGTATAAGCATAAACACTTTCGGTTAGTATTTGGTACTTACTTAAAACATACTCAAGGCTTAAATATGATGGATAACGTAATTTATTACTTATAAACTCTAGATAACTGTTATTATTCTGTGTTGAGTAATAAAAACTGGTTGTGTATACTCCCCTTTTGAGCTTAATAATAACTTTCTGATTAACCCATCTAGAAATATCTTTATACAGAGTATTTCCTTTAAGCTCGGTTATTTGAGCTATAGTTTCTGTATCAAAATAACTTAGGTTTTCTAATTGTTCAAGCTTTCTTATCTGTTTCACTACCTGTATATTATACATACAGTTAGTGGAATAAGTCAACTGAAAATAAGTCATGTATTAAGGTTTGTTGACCACGCTTAGCGTGGTAGAAGGCTTGAAACCTGTTTCTGAGTCAAGTATAGGCAGGGTAATTAAGAGGAATAAACTCTTTTTTGCAGGAAAAGCCAAGGGAAAGAGGGTAACACAAGAGAAAACCAAAAGGCAAAGGATTAAGTTGTGTCCTAATATGAAAGATCAATCGCATAAAATTTCTAGGATTTAATAAAAATTTTTTGCCGTAGTCGCCAATAATTCAGTTTATACCCATAATTTCCGTAAAAATTCAGTTTCATTATCTCGGTGATCATAAAATTTTCAAACAGGGCTCCACGGTCATTTCTGATTTGTATCTGACTAAAGTTATTTATCAGAGCGTTTCGAAGGCCAGTAAAGTTGAAGTGCACTCGATCTGCTTTCAATAAGATTCAGTTCGAGTATATCCTTAAAAATTACACTGTCTGCAAGGTTTTCTAAATATCTGGAATCTGCAGGAACATTGAGAATATTCGGGTACAATCCATAGATAAGAACCTTTTCTAAAGTTGCTCCAAGGTCAAATATGTGGATTCTATCCTTGGCAAGATTGTAATGTTGTACTCAATTTTTCTTCCCGCACTGGCTGATTGTCGAGAAGAAAGTATTGAGCATCGGGGAATAAGCGCCGCAAAACTGTAACATTTTTTACATCCTAATGCAAATTAGGATAAGAAATTGGCTTGTGTTTTGTCTATTGCTGATTTGTTACTAAAAGATTTATTGAGATAGGCTCTTTATCCTTCAGCTTATCCTTTAATTCCAAAAAGACATAATTTTGAAAATCAAAGCCTAACTCAACTCGAGTTGATAGTTCATGAAAATTGGCTGAAATTAAATTTTTCAATCCCATGTCATTAAAATAACAGGTATAGGATTTATGAAGGGGGACGTTTCCCAAGGTCTTTGTCAGATTTCAAGATTTTAATAGCCTCTTTAGGGCTGTGATGAAGGCAGCTGTCCTGAGAGAACACTTATACTTCTTGGAGGTTTTCGAGACACTGTCTGTCGCTGTTTCCATATAGTTTCTTAATTCTTTGCGATATTTTGTTAGGCTCCAATTAGTACCTTCCATGTTCTGTTTCCACTCAAAATAGGACCCCGTAACCCCTCCAGAATTAGCCAGTACATCTGGAATAACGATCTTGCCGTGGCGATCGAGATACAAGGCAGCGTCTTTAGTAGTTGGTCCATTGGCCATTTCTAAGATAATCTTGGCCTTAATGTTCCTCGCGTTATCCATATTAATCACTCCTTCTAGTGCCGCTGGAATTAAGATATCTACCGGTAGTTCCAGCAGTTCTTCATTAGTAATTCTCTGTTCCGCTCGCAGATCACACACCCCACCCACGCAGTAACAATTGGCCACCCTACCTCTCTCCTTCTTACACTCCATCACCTTTTCACTATTAAAGGCTTCGCCTTTAAATGCTGTTATTCCACCTTTGGAATCTGAGAGAGCAACTAGTTTAAACATAGGTTTGCCGTCACTTGTTTTGGCGGCGTATAAATATTTAGCTAAGAAATACCCGACATTCCCAAATCCTTGCATAGCTACTGTTAGCGGGTACTTACTCTTGCCTATTTTTTTAAGAATTGATTCCAGAACAATAGATCCTCCCAGACCCGTGGCCTCTTCACGCCCGCTGTGTCCTCCAAAGTCGACAGGTTTACCTGTAACAACAGCCCGCAACATATTGGTTTCTTGTTTGGATTTTGGATTTTGGATTTTGGATTTTATATTAATATACTCTTCGGCTATCCAGCGCATAATTTGGGAATTAGTGTTTACATCAGGAGCCGGAACATCCGTCTCTGGGCCAATTACATCAGCAACGCGACGAACATATGCTCTCGTGAGCTCCTCAAGCTCCCTTTGAGATAGCTTTTTGGGGTCAACGGATATCCCACCTTTGCCACCACCAAAAGGAACATTAACTACGGCATTTTTGATTGTCATCCAGAATGCAAGTGATTTTGCCTCGTCCTCATCTACCTGCGGATGGAAGCGTAATCCTCCTTTGTAGGGACCTAAAATGGAGCTGTGTTGTATGCGATAACCATTAAAAATTCTTTTGGTTCCATCGTCCATTGTAACGGGAATTGTAATCTCTAGGGTGCGCTCGGGAATAACCAAGGGCTCAATATCCATTGCCGGTAATTTTAAGATTTTAGCTGCGTCCCAAAGCTGCTGTGTTGCTTCTTCAAACATACTCATACATTATATTCTATCATACTTTATCATACAAATTATTTGAAGTTTAATACAGCGGATTTACGTTCAATTAGAGCTTGGCCGTATCAGATCATCTATGAGAGTTGGGTTCAAACTCAGTAATTATTTACTGCAACATATAAGGACGGTTCTTATATGTTGTTTTATAAATCATCTCCAAGCTCTGCACCACTATTTTTCTTTCCCCAATTGGATATTAGGTGGGTATAATCACGCACCTCAACTTTATTATTGCAATCAAAATCTGATCTTTGCATTGCTGGCTTGTTATTTAGGATTACGTCTTCAAAATCAGTTATAAATTGCGCAAAGTCTAAACTATTGATAATTTCATCAGGCTGTACGTTCGCCTCGTCTCCGCTGCTATTTCCAGGCGTAAAGCGGATGCTTGTAAGATCAATTACATCTCTATACTTAATCCCTTGTCCCGACACCCTGACAGGCAGGTATCCAATTGGAAAAACAGTAATACTGTTGATCATTCCTGGAGCCGCAAACGTACCAATTATCATTTTGTTATTACCTAAAGTTCCTACCTGACCAACTCCTCTATCATTAAATACAACCACAACTTCACGCCCCTCTCCATTATTAGACGAACATGCCGAGAGATTGATTCCTCCTATACTAACTCTTCCAGGCTGCATCGGCAATGGTTTACCTACATTTATTGGAGTTGGCGTCGCCGTAGGCGGGACTGGAGGATGTGTCTGGGTAGGTGTGTTCGTTGGCTGTTCCGGGGCAACAATATCAAAGCTAACGCCCCTTACAAACTTAAGAATATTTTCTCCATTACCTCCAACTTCAGTTATTATAGATCCTGTACTGGCCGTGGCAGCGCAGTTTGCCGTGTCTCCCTCTTTTTGACACTCTGGTTGTAAGGTAAGACTACCAACTTCTCTCCCAATTATTGATATGTCCACCACCCGCAGAGTGCCTGTGTATGATGGAGTGCTCCCTTTCTTGGGGTTGAACAACGCGTCTATTACTATTTTTTTATCTGTCTCGTACACTCGGCTGTACACCTTATCAAATGATGAATTCTCTTGCAGAGTAGCAACTCCAAGCTTGTACGGAATTTGCAGATCTGTTTGAAGCATAATTTCAATATGCACCCCCGCGATTCTTTTATCCACTACATTTAACATCAGCGGAACTGTAAATTTCTGATTTGTTATTGATAACACAGGATCTTGCTGACCAAAGTACAATTTAACAACATTCTCTGGATCGAGTTTTAGCGATTCCAACTGAACATCATAGGATATTCCGCCGCTTCCCTGGGCAGTTGTGGCGGTTGAGTCAAAATCCATTTCCACTCCTTGCTCAAGAGTTTTAAATTTCAGCGCCAAGCTTGCGACAAGCAGGTCAGTACTATTATTCGGCGCAAGATTATCGTTTTCACTACCTGTAAGTATCTGTAGTTTTATTAGGCTGGGTTCCAAACTAAAAGCGGTACTCTTCCAAGAAGAAAGCGGTGAAGGCGAACTAGCTGAATCTCCTATAAACACCCGTGAATTCAGTAAAAAGTTATCTTTGCCGGCTTGAGAAGTATCAACTTGTTCTGGATCAAATTTAATATGCGCCGTTAAATAGGAAACATTGGCTAGACCTTCAACCTTATTTACATAGACACCTATCTTTTTTTCCAACCCGTTGTCTTCTAAAACTTTTAGCGACAGATATACTTTTCCGCTTCCGGCGGCAGATGACTTATCTTGGGTTCTTTTCTGGACAAGAACAACCGAAGCAACAAGACCCAAAAGCAAAACAACGACGACGACGAGGACCGCTTGCTTTGACTTCATAAACACGCCCATATCAGAAATGGTAGCATAATATTTTCTACTTTGTCAAATTGCTGTATAGCATTTTATAGATATTTACTAATTCTGTGCGTAATCCAATGGAATTAAGAATGATAACTATGTATTCTTGTTTACCATCGTCGGCATAAGAAACCACAGTGTTGCCCGCAAACTCACTAGTCCCGGGCTTAATTCCTTTGATCGCTGGGTGAGCGTTATCTAGGCTTAATCTGTTATAAAGAAAAAAAGCTTTATGTTTTTCGGGTGTGTAGCGTACAACGCGTTCTTTAGTTCCAACAATTTCCTTAAACTTCTCATTTTCCAGTGCATAATTAGCAAGTACCAACAAATCTAATGCCGTGGAAAAACTACTATTTGCGATGGTCTCCTCGTCCAATCCTGTAGGATTAACAAAAAAGCTGTCATACATGCCAAGTTTTTGAGCTTTTTGATTCATGGTTGACACGAACCTGGTCCTATCACCAAATGTCCCGTAGGCCAAAGTTTCCGCTGCATCGTTACCCGATGGTAAGAGCTCCCCAAACAACAGATCCTCCACCCGTACAGATTCTTTTTGTGACAATCCCATTGTGGATTCCCCGACCATGGCTGACTCTGGGACAACAATTCTTGTATTCAGATCAAGAACATTTTCTAGTGTAACAAGTGCCGTCATGATTTTGGTAATTGAGGCAATGGGGAGTTGTTTATCCATTTGCCTGCCATACAAGATCCGGTCGCTGGTTTTATCGTATACCAAGTAAGCGATAGCCTGTGAATCCAGATCCGTGCTATTGACGGGTGTAATGTCTTGAGGTAAATATTTACTCTTAAAGCTATCTTTTGGCCTCGAAACCGCCAGAACCTTCCCTGTATTCTCACGAACAGTTGCCTCGGGTAGTGGCGAAAGAAAACTAGCCTGATGATCTGTCTGAACATACAGCTGTTTGCCAGCAATAATTAAAATTACCAAGCCTGCTAATATCAATACAATTCTGCCTCCCGACTTTACTCCATCGCGCATATCCCCATTGTACCCCAACTGATCCGTAACCATTCATGGTTACATATAAAAGTAACCATTCACGAGTTTACAAAGGATTCAAAACCGAGCTTTACATGAAATGGATAGCTTGGCTTTAGAATCGGATATAATCGCTCGCTTAAGGCAAGGCCATTCATTTCATGAAAGGCCTTGCCTTGTTTCGCTCAGTTTGTTAAATCCTGAATGATTACATATAAAAGTATTGCTAATAATACATACTGTGTGTTATACTTAATCGGTGAAGTGGACTGGCGAAAAGGTAAAAAAAGATATGAACAAGAAAATAACTAAGATTGTATACACAGATGAGCCTATTAAACTAGGAAAGACTGTTGTTGCTAAAGACTTTCTTCCCCCACCAGAGGCTTTGGTATTCAAACAAGACACAAAGAAAGTAACCTTGTCATTAACTAGTGAAAGCATTATTTTCTTTAAACAGCAAGCAAAGAAACATGACGTAAAATACCAAGTGATGATCCGTAATCTTCTGGATAAATACACTCGTAGCTTGTCCCCTGCTACTTCTTGAACTACTTGACAAAAAGTAGGTCGTTTTGATAAACCGTACTTTACAAAATCAGCCTACCTCAAATACAGATAAGCTGGGCCTTGAGGTAATACACTAAGAGAAGCAATTCCCGCCTTGTTTTTTGCCACACTGATTGCGTCGTCAAATGAGCCCAAGCGATCTACAAGCCCAGTGGATCATCGGGCTGCTCTTCAAGAATAACTCCCTGGATATCTATCACCGCAACTTTATCCTCTCCTGATCCGTATAATTTCTCAGAGGGCGCAATATTGTGCCCTCCAAACAATCCTCCACCTCCCACAAAAAAGCTTACGCAGACATATAAAGGCTTCGCCTTTTAAGGCCCGCAAACAAGCCCCCACTAACCCCTAAGGTTGGATTATATTTGCTTAAACTTGAACTTGGATTATAATAGCCTTGAAATTAGCTATGGCTAGAGCAGAACAATACCCCCCATTAATTCCCGAGTGTCTCGAGTTTGCTATCCCACCACTATCTGGAATTGAAGAAATCTATAATCAGACTAGTTTTGCACGTGGTCCACTAGCAAAGCAGGTTGAGACAGTTTTCTGTAGAGGGTCTACTGCTGGACTGGTCAATCCTGATGGAAAATTAAACTTTAGAACGCCGCAAAGTGATGTTGATATAGGGACAGTTATAGTTAATCCACCACGCTGGGCTGGCTATTCAATTTCTCATGTGGATGTTGGAGGCATGCCGCGTGAAGTTGATGTTTTGTGGTTTGGTGAGGATAGCTTAGATCAAGAAACTCTAGATCCAACACGGACTTTCTTACATACTAAATTAGTTCATCCAGGCTGGGGAGTGTTAGATCCAGGGAAATACGATCGGTTTAAGGTTCAAGCAGTAAGTCAGCTATTTACGCGAGGGTTAGCTCGTGAAGATTTGGGTCATTCAATGCCAGTAACTCCTTCTTTAGTTGCTAAATTAGCTCTTGAACAAACCCTTTTTGTTGAACCTTGGCGTTGGACTAGTTATAAGACATATTTTACAGGTGACAACGCCCAGCGCCAAATTGCCCAACTACACCAAGCCAGTAATCGTGTTTTGCAGGATATGGTAGGCACTGGTCAGGCATCTATCATTGATGATAGTAATAGTGCCTCTGAGCCTGTTTATGGTCTTAATGAAAATGAAATTGAAACATTGCATCGTAAACATATGCCATTATTGCGCTCTCGCTCAATTGGACGGTTTGTACATGATCAGCTATCCATTCTGCTTCTTTCTAGGCAGGGATTGAATATGGACAATGCTACAAGAGTTGTCATGAAAGCTTTATCCCTTATGAAAAATCCTCAAATGAGCTGGAGGCTTGACGATACTGTATTTGCCTAATTCTTACAAGGCCCTTTTACTCTAATTCCAGATTAAACTTTGAGGGCTTGTCAAGAAGTTCTTTTACATATCTAAGAAAAATAGCTAGAGAGCTTACGTCTTTAGATATTATCCGATAGATTTCTTTATCTGTAATTTCTGCATAAAAATGGGTTAGTCGATTACGATAGCCAGCCATCTTGGTTAGCGTGGTTTCCGCATAATTTTTATCCACAACTCCCTTAATCCCTAAATTTCTGGCTATCTCTTTATATTCGGTTGAACGACTTCCATTAAGTCTGGATAAAATATGCGCGCCAATATGAAAAATCCCCTCTAAAGCTTGTCTTAAATAAAACTGTGCTAAAGCGATATTGTCTTGAGAGTTACGGAATTCATTAAATGAAAGATTGGCTAACTTACTTAATCTTTCCAAATCTCTATTTATTCCATCTATACGCGGTACAACTGATTGAGTTTTTATTTTACCAGTCATACTTGCGCTAAGATCTGCTGATCAAACATATTTAAAATAGGCTTAAAGTCCATGTATTTCATCTGTGTATTTAGCTCATATTCATGCCGATAATCTTCATTATCACTATACAATATCTTCCCGTGTCTAATTACATCAAACTGCAGTTCCAGAGGTGCACGATTCAATAGCACAATATCCAGCCCCTGCCCTACCTTAAGATTTACTGCTTTAGTAAATAAGTCATATAAACTATTGTATAGTTTTCTTGTATCGGTTAGGTTAATCTTGGAATTAAGTAAAACAGCAATATCCAAGTCGCTTCTTCCAGTTGCTTTACCTTCGGCATATGAGCCAAACAGATAAACCTCACTTACTCCTAACTGCTCAAGATCTTTTTTATACAAACTTAAATTAATCATGACTACATTATAGCAAAAGTTAATAGTAATTTTCTACAAGTTCTACAAGGACAAACCTTGCAGAAACTTCACAAATAGACATCTTGACGGTAAGATGTATAGATGGTACTATTGCCATAATATGAGTAATCAGAACTTAACAGAGCGGCGAGTGCAGGTTAATTTTCCAGAGGAGTTGTATCAGTTTATTCGTAAAGAGTCATTTAAGCAAGGTTCCTCTATTTCCGGTGTAATTCGGGGCGTGATTAAGGTTCATTTTGGTATTAAAGATAGTACTAGTTCTCAAAAAAACATTGACTGGGGAAAGTTTATTACCAAGCATGTTGGAGCTATAAGCGGTGCTGCTAATGACTCAACCACCCATGATAAATGGGCACATAAAACTGCAATAATGCATAAAAATAACCTACAATGACGATTTTTATCGATACAAGTGCGTTGCTGGCTTTAATAAATAGTAAAGATGAATTTCATAAATCAGCCTTAAATTTTGTAAAACAATATCATCCAGATCTTGTAACATCCAGCTGGGTAATAGAAGAATTCATATCCCATCTACATGCTCGCTACGGAGTTAAAGAGGCTTATAATGGAACAGACTTCATCAAAGATCTAAAAGCATTAAAGATAGTTTATCTAGATAAGGAAAAACTGGATAAAATATTTAGTATTTATCATGAAAAAGGTTCAAGCAGAATAAGCTTGGTGGATGTTAGTAATGTTGTAATTATGAAAGACGAGAGTTTAAAAGAGATATTCTCTTTTGACAGGCAGTTTGCTTCCGTTTTTCGATTGACCGTACTCCCTGATTAATACTTACCTCTGGAACATATAAGGACGGTCCTTATATATTAGCTACCTAAGAAGTAAGCGGCGATTTGACATGGGTTAGGCAAGCTCTCTGCTCGCATCCAGTTGCCACTCTGCCAGATATGCCTGTCTTTTCCTACTCCAGAAGTTGCCCTGATAATCTCTAAACCACCATTACCGCTTTTGTTAAAATGAATTTTCCATAATCCCTGATCTGGTATTTTTGCTTCCAGTGAATAATCTTCACGACTACTCCCACTCTAATCCAGGTAGCTTATATTCACAGGTCCAATCGCCACAGTTCTTTCTTGATGGCGAGGAGGAAGTACTTCATCTGTAACTAACTCCCAGCCCATTGTTTCTGCGCGCCTAGCTATAGCCTCAAGGGAAAATTGTTCCGTGGTAAACATTATTTACAGGACTTACCTGACTGACAAACTACCATTGTTATAATCTATACTCTACTCTTGAAGTGCAACATCTTGGTGAATTCCAGCATAATAAATGTTCTCTGCATATTGTAACGATCTTACAAGAGCTGGTTCAGTAACTCTTGATGTCCCTTTAACGTAAAATGGCTTCGAGTGCTCATCCTGACTGCAGAATACCAGTCCATCATGAGGAAAATGAGCCCATACAGTGCTGTTATCTCCAATGGGTCTTATTTTACACCCTTTTTTCTATTTTGCAAATTTTTGTATAATACACACATGCTCAGGGTTTTAAAATTAATTGATATAATGCGTACGAAGATTCATCAATTCGCTCAAACTTTTTTGCATTTCAGGTTCTCTTTTCCCTGTACCAACCTATAAAGGCTTCGCCTTTTAAGGCGTGCAAACAAGCCCCCACTAACCCTCACGGTTGGATTTTGCAAATTTTTGTATAATATCCTTAATGGCAAAGTCTTTAAATCGGCGGTTGTTGATCACCCTTGGTATTCCTACTATTTTCATCCCTGGCTTAATACTTGCCTCGGTCTTAGGCTGGGATTGGCAGAACGATTTACAGAAGATTCAAAAGTCTGGATACAAAGACTCTAATCTAATATTCCAAAAACAGATGCTGGTGACAACTGTCATCGATGGAGATACTTTTGAGATTGCAAATGGACAAACAGTTAGGCTCATTGGGTTAAATGCCCCGGATCGTGGAGAAGCTGGTTATGAACAGGCAAGCGCGTATCTTAAAGGGTTAATAGAAGGAGAGGAAGTTGAGCTGGAGTATGATAGCTATCATGATGATCAATATGGTCGTCTCTTGGCGTATGTCTGGGAAAAGTGTGAAACACAATTGGGTTGTAAAAATGGTAAGCGCATGATTAACTGGGTTCTAGTGAAAGAAGGCTATGGAGAGTTTGTGAGCTACAAAGGCAGAGCGCCCCTAACTTACGAAGATCTTCTAAAAAAGACCCAAAACTAGCCCTTTTTTTTGTTTTAAAACCGGGTTTTAAAACAAAGTTTAAATATTAAAGGCCTTGCCTTTAATATTGTTTAACGGGTTTTTTGATGGTTGTGTAGAGTAAGCCTAAGACAACTCCAAAGCCGACGATAATTCCTGCCCAGGGGAGCCAGAACAGGCGCTCAGTGAGGCGGCTCTCGAGTTTATCGCAATGATCCCCGATTCCGTCTCCATCTTCGTCTTGTTGGTAGCGATTAGCAACGTCTGGACAGTTGTCATTAGTGTTTAGAACTCCATCCAGATCAAAGTCCTCACAGGCATCTCCAATACCGTTATTGTTAATATCTTCCTGAGCTGGGTTTGGGACTGCTGGGCAGTTGTCTTTTTCGTCCAACACACTGTCTCCATCAATATCTGCGGGTGTAAAGAAATAATTATCTTCAAAGATGGGTGCGTCGAGGATTATTACATTGGTTGCAGTGAGTAAGTCACCTACTTCTTGGTAAGGGATGGTGGAGACAGAGGTGGCTGGGTCTGTGTAGAGGTTGTAGTTTTCCAGAGGCTTAGCTAGAAAGCGCAGGTAGTATTGAGTGGAGGTACTACTACCAAGTTGGTTAAAGCTCATCTCAGTAACCCGCAGAGGCTGGGAGTATGTTAGGGTAACTCTAAATATGCTACTGGAAGTCTGTGGAAAGCTTATGGTGGAACCTGTATAGTCAGATTCAGCAATAATTAAGATTTCCTTATCCCCAGATATTTTGGTTATTTCAATTCTAACTGGTTCGCGCGAGAACTGGGCAAGCTGAAAAGTGAACTGGTCGGTTGTAATTGGTTGGTCATAACTAAAACTCCAGGCTTTGCTTGAAGCAGGTGGCTGTACCTGGTAATCTTCGTATGTTTGGCTGTTGTTATCATGGAGAGATACCGCATCGGTAAAGCTCCCACTGGGAATTACTTCAAATTTCGTTGAAGTTTTCTCAGAGCGGATCTGAAATGGCTCAAACTCATAAACACTGCTACTGGATTGTAGTGCGTAGCTATTGGCAGATCCGTTTCCTACTAAAAGTGGCACCTCTACAACAGTAGGTATGTTTTTAACATTAGGCGTGATTCCCCCAACTTGTCTGAACGACTTTAGTTCAGGAGCTGGTGACAGCTGAATTGCCTGAACTTTAACTGTTAATCCAAAACCAAAGATAAGGATTAGGATTGTGATTAATACTTTTTTCATGGTTATTTTCGTTTGCGGAGTAATACAGTTGCCATTAAGGCAGTACCAATAACAAAGAAGGTAATAATGCGCCACGCTAAGACCATGTCCCAAATTTCTACGAGTAATAACCTAGCTATTACAAAAATGATAACACCTAAACCGAAGCGCTCAAGGACTTTTTGTGAATCAAGCTCTCCTTTAAGATAAGCAGTAAGTCCCACTCCTGTAAATATGCCGAGAGTTAACATGCTTGATAGACCTGATGAAATATCTAAAGCATGAATGGTTAGCCAGGTTGTAGCCAACGCATACGCTCCCCCTAGTATGAGGAGAGCCTTGGGTGCTAACTGTATTTTTCCTGTGTTTTCACTGTTTTGTACAAAATACGCTCCAGCACCCAACATGCCAAAAGTTACGGCCAAAAGAGTAAAAAAGTCGTCGTGCCAAATTCCATTAGTCCAAGCATAAGCGTTAAACGACTCTAAGGAAAATATAATTGGCAGAATAAAATAGAAAAGTAAGCTCATGCCAATCTGCTTGTTTAAAAAACGCGTGGCAATAATCGGCAAAATTGCTGCTTCCAGTGCAAAAGCTATTGCAAGGACCGGTCCCTCAAATTCGTAGGCCGTAGCAGCAACTAGTAGCATAATAGCGGTTCCCGCATAGGCATAGACTGGTGCTTTAAGCTTAGTAATCTTAAATACAGCGTAAGAGGCCGCCATAAATGCCAGTGATACTGACAAAGACAGCAAGCCTCTAAGATGCTCTACTGCTATCCCGTTAATCCAGCCTAAAGCAAACAATCCAACTAGAACTGCCGTTGCCTGGTCCACTCTATCCGCCGACCTCGCGCGAACAATTGCCAAAACACTTGCAAGATAGAATATATTACCAAAAGTTACAGCAAAAAACTTGAGCTGAATAATTTCCAATGGGGTGTAACGCTCTAAAACATAGCGACTCATAGGGCTAAAGAAATCAATACTATACAAGCTAATCATTACCATGGAGAGAATTACCAAAAACCTCCAACCCTTAAATCGAACCACCCAGAGTGAGCCAACCGTCACCACAAGCAAGTAGCTATACAAAGCTACAATGCTTCCTCCCTCTCCCCCAGTAATAATAGGTCCTAAGGCTCCAGCCACAAGCGCGGCAATAATTAGTGGTTGGTCGTTATAGCGAATGCTGATTACAGCCATCAGTACCATCACCACAAAGCTCATTCCCAAAGCAACAAAAGCTGGAAACATCTGATAGACAAACTGGGCAGAAGCAATGGTGATTAAGGTAACAGCTCCACCTAAAAATACAAGTACGGTTCCTTGGGTACGAGAAATAGATAGTCGGCGTTCTCCACCAACTAGGATTGCCAGGCCCGCAATTAAGCCTAAAGTTATGCGCCCAACTGGGCCAATCCAGTTATTCAGGAAAGCGTAAGAAACAAGCCAAACAAAGCCAAGAAGAATGAGAAATGCACCAACCTTTAGTGGCCAATCAGCTTTAAACCAATTCCAAAATAACTCCAACCCCGAAGGTTGGACCTCTAACCTACTCGTTGGTTGAGATTTTATTTCAGTTGGAGCTATATTAATATTAGGAGTGGTTTTGCCTTCTAGCTGGGTAATCCGCTCATCCAGCTTCTGCATTCGCAGATACAGTAAAACTATGCCGACGATAACAACAACCCAACCCATGTATTAAACATAGCATATCTTAGAAACATTTGTCTAGCATATAAAGGCTTCGCCTTTATATGCTGATTAATTTTTTGCGGATTCTGCGGTAAATAAGGACTACAATTATCCCTACTGGTATCCAGATGAGGGCGTAGACGGCTAGTCTTATGACCAGATAGGATAATCCATACAGCGTAGTTAAGAGATTGCGTACTGCTTGTTTAAATACAAATACTGGTTGCCATTTTTCGGTTGGAGTGATGGATAACTCAAGCTCAGACTGGGCAAGCTCTATATTTAATAAGCTTAAAGCCGAGCTTTGCTGTAAATATGTAATACGACCTTTAGCAAACTCTATTTGCTGATCAATCCGCTGAATTTCCCGCTGCAAGTTGAGAAGGTCGCTAATTTCTGTGGCTTGTTCAATAATGCTATCCATTTGCTCGCGAACTTTTTCTAGACTAGTAAGTCTGGCCATCTCGTCAACATACTGATCCGTAACATCCTGGGACTCAACTGATTCGTAAGTGATGCGCTCAGAGTTATCACGAACAAGTTGCATGACCTCGTCTAATTTTTCAGCAGGAATGCGCACGCTCATAGATAAGTGTGGAGCAGTTTCTGGATGAGAAAGATAAGAGCTAACAACAAATCCGTTAGCCTGGGTTATTTTTGTTTGTACTTGATCGCGAGCCACAATAACATCCTTTACAACTGCTTTGGTGGTGCCATTTCTGACTACTAAGCGATCCTCCACTGCCTCGTTGGGAACGGGAGCATTCTGTTCTGGATAATAAGCCTCTTCTGATCTCCCAAATTCATCCATCACATTCTCCATCGCGTTCATGCTCTTGCCCATTTGAGCTGACGGAGCAGCTAATCCCATTTGGTAATCTCCAGCGTAGCCAGCATTTCTATAAGAATAGCTGTTTAGGGTGCTTTGAATAACTCCCCAAGCTCCAATTACAGCAAGCAACAAAACAACTCCGTAGATTACTTTCTTCTTCATACTATCTATAGATATACCATATTCTCTGTACCATCCGCAACTTTTCTACAAGGTTTGTCCTTGTATTTTTTAATCTATTGACAAATCCAGGATCTGCATTATATACTTGTTTCATTAAAGTATAATTATGTCTACTTTACTAAAACCATTATTAGTAAGAGAAAAACTGCTAGAAAGAAAGATGCGTATTTTTACTTTCCATGAGTTTAGTAGTTTATTTCCCTCTTCTCGTCATAGTACTAAGTATTTTCTGGAGCATCAAGTGGAACAAGGTTTATTAACCAGAATTAAACGCGGTTTATATACACTTAAAACTGACCCTCCAAGCGAGGAAGAGATAGCAAATGCATTGTATAGACCTTCCTACATTTCCTTTGAGTATGCGCTTGCGTACTACAACCTTCTCCCAGAGATGCCCTATCATCTTACCTCTGCCACAACCAAGCCAACCAGGCTTTTCATATTATCTAGCAATTCATTTTCTTATCGTACTATCAAAACAGAAGCATACACAGGATATCGATTGGTTGAGCAAGGGGAAATAAGATACCTAATTGCGGAACCAGAAAAAGCTCTGGTTGATAGTCTGTATTTTGTTTCCCTTAGTCGAACAACAATCAATGAGAGGATATTTCAAAACTATAAACTTAAAACACTAAATAAAGCGAAGGTATCTCAATATGCCAAACTTTATCAGCAGAAAAAATTAGATACTATTCTTGGTAATTTACTATGATAACCGTCGACAATATTCGCATACTTGCAACAAAACACCAGACAACCGAATTGAATATTCGTAGAGAGTATGTTCAGCATCTGTTTTTGTCTTGGTTGTATAGGAATCCTGATACTACCAAGCTTTGTTTCAAGGGTGGCACAGCGCTTCGTATCGTCTATGGTAGCCCTCGTTTCTCCGAAGATCTTGATTTTAGTGCTGCTCTCGAGCCTAGAATTCTTAAAAGGAGCATTTTATGGACTCTAAAAGAAATTCAGCGGGAAGGAGTTAAAACGCAGTTATTAGAAGCCAAGACCACATCAGGAGGGTACTTAGCAATTGTATCGTTTCTTATTAACACATACCAAGTAACTATCCAACTTGAAGTCTCTGCTCGTAACCAAAGTAGTCAAAGTGAAGTTATTACAATTATTAGTGATTTTATTCCAAGCTACACTCTTGTGGCTCTTACGCGCCAACAAATCGTAGAAGAGAAAATTCAGGCTCTTTTATCGCGTGGTAAACCAAGAGATTATTATGATCTATACTTTATGCTAAGGGGAAATCTTCTTTCAGATGAACAAAAGAGACAACTCCCAACAATTACTAAAAAACTGCAAAAAGTGCATATATTTTTTAATCGAGAATTAAGATTATTTTTACCAAAAAGCCACTGGCCAGTCATTAAAAACTTTGAGCAACATTTATATCAAGAACTAACCCGTTACACTTAAGCTGTCAATTTACCAACTGCCTCCACCACCTCCACCACCGCCAGAGGATCCACCACTAAATCCTGAGGAAAAGCCACTCGAGCTGCGAGTGGAGGTGGCCTGTTGGTAGAGAACTCTACATCACTAGTGTTTACAGATTGTGGAATTTATGGTATTTTTAGTGTTGCAAGGAGGAGCAAAAACATGTCAGCAACTGTAGTAAACAAAGACAATTTTGAAGAGGTGGTTAAAAATTCAGATAAGCCTGTTCTGATAGATTTCTATGCTGACTGGTGTCAACCATGTAAGATCCTTTCCCCTATCCTAGATGAAATTGCTACTGAAATGGGAGACAAAGTTGTGGTGGGTAAAGTTAATGTCGACGATAATCAGGAACTAGCCGCGCAGTTTGGCGTTATGAGCATCCCAACGGTGATAATGTTTAAAGATGGAGATGCGGCTACCCAATGGGTAGGTGTTCAAGATAAGCAGACCTATATATCCGCAATTTCAAGTTAATTATGTATGATGTTGTTATTATTGGTGGAGGTCCTTCTGGTTTAACAGCTTCAATATATACTTCCCGCGCAAACCTAAAAACTCTTGTTTTAGCTGGTGATAAGCCCGGGGGTCAGTTAATGCTTACTACAGAAGTAGATAACTATCCTGGCTTTCCTGAGGGCATTATGGGGCCTGATTTGATGTTAAATATGCGAAAGCAGGCAGAACGCTTTGGAGCTGAGATTAAGGATGAAGTAGTAACAGAGGTAAACATCAAGACCTTTAAGCTTAAAACGGCCAAAGGAAAATACGAGGCCAAAGCAGTGATTATTGCTACAGGGGCAGACACCAAATGGTTAGGAGTTCCTGGAGAACAAGAGCTTATTGGTCGCGGAGTATCCTCTTGCGCTCCATGTGATGCTTTTTTCTTCAAAGAAAAACAAGTTATCGTGGTTGGTGGTGGAGATTCAGCAATGGAAGAGGCATTGGTATTAACTAAGTTTGCAAGCGCGGTAACGATTATTCACCGCAAAGCTAAGTTTCGCGCTTCGAAGATTATGCAGGATAAGGTACTCACCCACCCCAAGATTAAGATTATCTGGAATAGTGAGGTAGTTAAAGTGTTGGGTGAACAGAAAGTAGAAGGAGTTGAGCTGAAAATAGATGGCAAAGAAACAGAACTGAAAATAGATGGAGTATTTGTAGCCGTTGGGCATATCCCCAATACTAATATCTTTAAAGATAAACTGGAGCTAGATGAAAAAGGGTTTTTAAAGATATTCCCAGGTTCTAAGACTAGTGTTGAAGGGGTGTTTGTGGCAGGAGATGTGCACGATCATACTTATAAGCAAGCAATAACCGCAGCAGGCTTTGGCTGCATGGCCGCTATGGATGCTGAAAAGTGGCTGGAAAAGTGATTTTGTTTTAAAACCCGGTTTTAAAATACAGGTAGACTACAGTTAATAAAAGTAAAAATCGCCCACTTAAGGCAAGACCTTTCATGCAATGGAAGGTCTTGCCTTGCCTGTTTTTACAACCTTTACAACCTCGGGGGTTACAAATGCCTTAAATACAACCTAAACCCCACAGATTATTTATTCAGTAGAAATATGCTATGACGATTAATTGAGCCTCTGGAAGATAATTTTCTTTCTCTTGCGGGGACGTTCCACATAAAAAAACCTCCTGACTTTCGCAAAACACCTATTTTCTCCATAAATTAGCTTCAATTATTCAAATTTCAGGACACTAACAGACTTCATTG
>PFSB01000016.1 GCA_002788855.1 Candidatus Roizmanbacteria bacterium CG_4_9_14_0_2_um_filter_38_17
TATCTCAATAAACTTTATGGTGGTTTATGTTCACTTTTGTTTACAGTTAAAGATTTTCACTAAATTGCCTGCTTTCACTGTTTAGTGAAAATGCTTGTTTGAGTGAAACTGGCTAAAGATTTGACAACTAGCGCCAAACGAAGTTAACATCGGCAAACCTTGTAGAACTAGTGGTGGTCAGTTGATCAACTTCTCCAATGAGTTGAATGGACCAGTGAGTAGGGCAACGGTACAATAATCGCTTGCAAATTCTCCAGATTTTGTCTTCAGGCTACAACTAGCCTAACCAGGCAGCAAACGCCTCGTAAACTTGGCCACGCGGGGTCAGGGCTCGTTTGTTTGAGGTGATATCCTTTTTCCGTTGTGCCATTAGAGGCTTTGTAGGATAATACCTCTTATATGGCAAATCTATTTGAATACGGAAAAAGACTACAGGAAGCAGCACTTGAGATAATCTCACTCATTGGTTCCGGTGAACACATTTCAAAACAAAAAAGCAGAAAAATAATCACCCTCTTTGTCAAAATAGATGAAATAAAAAAATCCATAGTTTCAATTTTATTTCATGACAATGGGAGAGAAACCAGTGCAAGAGATAGGATTCTGGCTTATCTTAAATCCAATGTTGGTGAAAAAGTTTCTGGGAGAGAACTTTCTCAAGTAGGTGGGATTTCTGAATATGCACGTAGAATTAGAGAGCTTCGTCATGAGCACGGCGGATGGCAAATCTCTACAGGCATGAATAGATCAGACTTAAGACCCGACGAATATCTATTGGAAAGCTTGAATCAACGGCCTGTATACGAAAGAATGAATGCCCAAGTCTGGGCTGAAGTTTTAGAAAGAGATAGCTTTACTTGTCAAAATTGTGGATGGAAGAAGGGTGATCCTCAAACAAATAATCGTAAATTCTTAGAGGTTCATCACAGGAATCCTGTTAAGGCTCAGGGTGAACCCACTATTGAGAACTTAATTACTTTATGCAATGTGTGCCACGATGCTATTGCTTAAACCTAAGCTAATAGTTTGCTTCTAAGAATTCTTTTACAGTCAGTGCTATGTTGTAGGCCAGGTTGCATGGAACAGCATTTCCTATTTGTCTCCCCACAGAAGTTTGAGACCCTACAAATTCAAAGTTGTCAGGAAATGTTTGCAGTCGAGCTCCTTCTCGGAGAGTAATGGGTCGATCTTCTGTTGGGTGTAAGTACCTTCCTTTTTCGGGTTTATAGAACTCAGTTCTAACAGTTAACGATGGTTTGTCCCACCACAACCTGCCAAACACATCTGTACTGCCAGTTGGTTTGTTACGCCAACAATCTGGTAAAAGCTCATCTGGTAAATCAAATCGATTGCCCCCAGAGGGTACAGCTTTATATCTTTTTTGAGACAACTCTGTTGGCTTTCGTTCGGTGTGCCAATTTTTACCATCAGGCTTGCCAGGTAAACCTGCAAAAGCTTCTTTAACTGTGACCCAAGGTTTTTGGGTATCGGTAAAAAGAGTTTGACCTTTTGAATCAGTGTGTGTTGGGGATGGGTGTTTTAAGCCTGTTTTTTTAGCTGCTATTACAATAGCTCTTTGTCTTCTCTGTGGAACACCGTAGTTTGCCGCGTTCAAAATCTTTGTTTCTATGTGATAACCAAGTTCAGATGTGGCCTTTCTTACCTCTTCAAATTCTTGAGAAGATAATAATTCAGGTACGTTTTCCATAATCCACACTTTAGGAGAGAGGAGGCGTACTATTCGTAAGTACTCTTTCCACAATCTGTTACGAGGATCATTTTTTAGTTGTTTGCCTAATGCGCTGAATCCCTGACAAGGTGGGCCACCAATAATAATGTCAACATCTTTGCCCACAATGCTTAATATTTTTTCGTTATCTACCTTGGTAATATCCTTGCAGATAATTTCGGTGTTTGGAAAATTCTTTTTATAAGTCAAACAACTATCTTTATCGAAGTCAATTGCTAGGGTAGAGTCAAAACCAGCCATATGGAAGCCCTGCGTCATTCCGCCAGCTCCTGCAAATAAATCGATAACTTTATATTTTTTTGCCATACTATTCTGTTCTAATTAATCCTACAAATACTCCGCGAATTTCAAGTTGCTCAGGAATAATTGTGTCATATCTGTGGTTTCTTGGCTCTAGAACTTTCTTTCCATTTTTCTCACCTAAAATTTTTAGAGTAGCTCCGTTTTCAGTAATGCCTACGACAACATCTCCAACATTGGCAGTCATTTGGTGTTTGATGAGGACAATATCATTGTCTAGAACTCCCATATCAATCATACTGTCACCCTTCACTTTGAGAGCGTAGTATGAATCGTTTTTGTTTAACTTGATATTTGTGGGAACCTGAATTGGTGTGGAATCTTCTATTGGTTCTATTGGTGTTCCAGCTGCTATGTATCCCAGCATAGGCACTGTTTGTTTCTGTGCGACAGAAATAATACCACGATTTTTGTAAGGATCACGTTTGAGGTGGCCTTTTTTCATGAGTTCCTGGACAAAGTACTGAGCGGTACTGAGATTCTCAGTTTTGAGAAACTGGGCGAGTTCTTTCAGAGAGGGAGAGTAACCCTTTGTGGAGATGAAGGAGTTTATGAAATCCAGGGCTTCTTTTTGTCTGTTTGTAAGAGGCTTGACGGATAAGGGCATATTATGATAACTTTATGATAAATCTACAGTGATGTCAAGCGGGACATCCAAAGAATAAGTATGACTATGACAATTCTAGACAAAAACTACTTACGTTTTCAATTCAGAGACAGAATCTACAGAAGTAACGGCAGTGAGTTTCAGTCATTTTTTGAAGAGGTAATGCGAAAAGCATTTTCTGATTTCAAGAAAATAAAACCATCTGGTAAGGAAGGTGACGGGGGTAATGATGGTTATGTCCCATCAAAGGGGATTTATTATCAAGTTTACGCTCCGATTAAACCAGAAGAAAGTGATTCCGATGCCGCCTCAAAACTCAAGAAAGACTTCGAAAAGAAGTTGAAAGAAAAATGGGAGTCTATATTAGATATCAAAAAATACTATTTTGCATTTAATGATAAGTATTTGGGCACAACTATAAAAATAAAAAAGGCTCTGAGTGAGCTAAAAGAGAAGAATAAAAATATTAAATTCAATTCGTTTACAGCGCAGGATTTGGAGGATGTCTTTTTTACTTTGAAGGAAGAACAAATTTTATCTTTGGGGTTTGACGTAGACTCCACTAAAGCTCTAAAAGTTGTCCGTGATTATTTGGAGAAACTTGAAATAGATTTGGATCGAGATAATACAACGTTCGTGATTAGAACTTTAGAGAATATTAAAGAAATTGCCGAGGCATTGTCAAACAATGATTTGAGTTTAGAGCTTGATATATTAGAGGCTCGTACTTTGCATAAAACTGAACAAATAGCTCTGGCGAAAGAATACTACAAATCTCTTTGCAAGAGATATCCTAACGATTCCAGGCCATTCTTATATTTGGCCGAAATATATTTAAACGAACGAGATCTCAGTAAAAATAAATCTTTATTAGATCAAGCTGAAAAGATTAGTGTAAGCTATTGGCTTTTGGAACTTGAAAAATTGATCCGCATGTACGCGACTAATGAGAAAGTTGATCTTTCCTCAGTGAAGGAAAGCACCTTCCCAAGCGATCCTCGCGTCAAAGCAAACTTCTATAGGATTTATTCCGGATTTTATGCTGAATCAGGTGATTATACTAATGCTGATAGCTTTATAGAAAAAACCATTAAACTTAACCCTGACAAATTTAGTAGCTACGATGCCAAGCTTTCGATTTTGGAAAGAAGATATTTCGCCGAGGAAGACAAGGATAAGAGGCTTGAGTTGGTTGAAAGCTTTTTGTCTGAGGTTGAGTCAATAGAAACAAAAATACAATCTTGGGGGGAAATTGGGCCAAGAAATAAAGCTATTATTTGCTTCCGTAAATTCAATGCGTTTCGAATGCGAGAAGACTTGCCAGCCGTTGAACAATGTGCCAAGGATTGCTTCGAACTTATCTTAAAATGCCATTTCGATCACACGATTGACAACCTGCTTGTTGGTATCCTTACTTTTATTGAGTTACCAGAAAGCGACCTGAAAAAACTGTTTGACTATTTGGATAAGGCCCAAAAGCAGATATCCGATGATCTGGCTAAACGGCTGATTTTCCAATTTTCTCTTAAGGGAACATTATTTACTGACGGGAAGGAATATTTTGCAAAGCATAAGAATAAAAAGTTTGTAGATTTTATATCTGATTTAGCAGACAAAAAATATGACGCAATATTAAGTTTTCTGGCAGATGATTCCTTATTTGCTGTGGCAATCGCCAATATTGCTAAGCATGATTCTGAGTTGAGGTTAAAAATAATTGAGAGTTTACCTAACGATGGTAGTGTTCAAAAAGATAAGCTCTTGCTACTTCTGAGCTACGATGAGGGCGACATGGATAAAGCCTTTGACCTTCTAAAAGGCTTTGATTTATCAGAAATGGGTTACTTGGAATCTAGGCAAGTCCTGAAGATAGCTCAAAGCAAGAAGGCATGGGATTTCACAATCGTTTTACTAGAAAACCTATTGCAGCATGAAAAAGATCCAAAGTTAGTTTTGCAACTCAGACTTGATTTGTTTACTGCAAACTTCAATTTGGACAAGTTCAGAGAAGCTGCTCAGACTGGTGAGGAGATTTTGGCAGACAAGCTGCAATTAAGTTTCCTAAGTGACAGGAATAAGGAAAGTCTTTTGGGCCAAACAATCTTGTCTAAAATCAACCGTGGAGAATTTGAGCCAGCGAAGCAACTTTTGGAAAGTTATCCTACTTTGATTACTTCACACGATTTTGTCTTGGGTGTTAAGGTTGATGTCTACCTGAAGAACAATGATGCACAAAGGGCTCTAGAGGCAATTGTTGAAGGAGTCAGGCTTATAAAAACACCTAATCCAGAACAGTATGCCCGTCTTTTTCTTTACTTTACTGAAATCGGCAATAGGATGGATTTGCCTCTTACTTCTCTTGAGAGTGTTATAAAAAATAGTTTTGTAAAACTTAAAGATCAAGACCAGTGGTATTTTATTGGAGAAGATGAAGAATTGGATGCCACGAAAATTGTGCCTAAAGACGATCTTTACCAATTGTTTTTAGGTAAGAAAATTGGAGAATCAATCGAATTTGAAGAAAAATACAGGGCCACAAAGAGAAAACACGAGATAGAGCTAATTTTCCCTGTTGAGAGATATATTCTTTGGCAATGTAGGCATTTTGCGGAAAAGTTGACTGTCGAGAAGCGCTGGAAAGGAATGGAAATTATAGATGTTCCGAGTACGGCTGATGGCGGAATAGATCCCAAATATCTTATTGCAAGGTTAGAGGATGATAAAAAATCTAGAGGAGACTTTTTTGATATGTACTCACAAAAACGTCTTCCTTTAGCTTTTCTTGCTGTTAACCAAGGTGGTCTTCCTGGTGCAATCGGAGCAATTCAAATGGAGCAAAAAGGTTATATTCATTTTAGTTCTGGTGATTTGGACGAAATTAATCAGCAAAAAGAAATAGCAAAGCGAATCATTTGTGGAGAAAAGTTTTATATAGACGGGACTTCAGCTTTAGTACTAAGCGAAACAGGGTTATTGGCTGATATTTATCAGCATTTATCTGGTTTAACAGTTCCTCAATCAGTAATTACTCTTTTACTTGAGATTAATGATAAGTTTCGAGTTGTCCCTGGACAGGCAGGCAATATGGCATATTCACAAGGTAGACTAGTGTTTTCATCAGTCGATCCTGAGAAGAGAAGGAAAATTCGAAGTAATTTTTTGGAAGCCATAAAGCTTTTGGAATCCAAGCCAGAAAATGTAGAGGCAATTTCAAAAGCAAATAAAACTGGAGAGTTTTCCGAGAGGGGAATTGAGCCAGCTCTTAGTGATGCTTGCATTTTAGCACAAAGAGATCAGTTTCTTGTGTTAACAGAAGATTTTACATATCTCAAAGTGAACGAATTAGAGACAAAGAAAACTGCTCCAGTTTATTGCTCAGCCTTCTCTTTAGTAAGAGTGCTTTATGAGATGGGTGAAATCGGATTTGACAAATACCTAGCATTCTTTAGTTATTTGGCTAGCTACCGATTTAGATTTCTACCAATTACAGTCGAAGACATCGAAAAGTCAGTATTTGGGGATGGAGATATCAAAGCATTTGCTCCAGAAAATATCCGATTATTTAATTTCCCATTAACGCTGTCTGAGGATTACGGAGTTCCATTTGATAGGGCATTTCCTGTTGTAGGTAGGTTTTTGGTAAAAATCTTGATGGACGACGCTTTGGTCCCAGAGATGGTGGATAAAATTTTTGTTGAAATATTGGAGACTTTCCCAACCAAGAATAAGAAAGAGTTGGGTCAAATGTTTTTAACTGTGAGTGTGAGAGTCATTAACAATATTCAAAAACGAATGGTGGTTAGTACGAAGGTGCAAGAAAAAGTTGATTCTTTGACCAGACTGATCGAAATTTATGATGGAGAAGGAATAATTATTCCCCAATGAGCTATGAAACAAATAACATCGATAATTAAATTCAGATATGGACGAATAAAAGATGTTTCTAGTCCACATAAAGACAAAAACCGAGTTGAGGTGTGTTTGAAAAAGATGGCGGACAATGCCATTGAGGTTGTTTGTTCATTTGAAGACACTGATATATCCAAAGATCAAGCAATAGACTATGCAATTAAAGCAACAGATATGATCGCTTTAATTAATTCGTTGAAAACAGAGGTTAACTCTGAATGTAGCTACAACGTTAAAATGCACTGGCAGGAAAGTGATGGAGCTTCCATTCAAGGGAGAGTTTCTTTGCAGGCTCGTGCAGCTGCTGCATCTGAGGTCAATTGTGAAATCTCAGGGTGTTTAAATATTGATGTTGAAAATATTCAAGATTCAATGAATCATCAACAATCATTTGAGTGTTTTAATAGGGCTCTGCAACACAAGGAGTCAGGTCAGCAGGATACAAGTGCTATAGCAATATGGCTTCGATTGTCTTGGGAAGCATTGCAAATGGAACTTGGTTTGTCAGAACAGCAACTAAAGAAGGAAGTTGTAAGAGACAAAATTCTTTCAGATAAAATTTTGGGTGATTTTAAATACTCTGTCGGTGAGTACTATGTCCATAAAAAAAGAAGATCTGGAGGAAATAAAAAACCTATTTCCATAGAATCCTGTACTAATAATATGCGAAAAATCCTCCTACATTATCTATGACTGCAAGCTAGATATGGAACATAAAGCCAATAATCAATACCGCACGATGCTTAGAGCATATCAGGAGCTCGAAAGGATTAGTACCAATAACGGAAACAAAATCTCTTTTGCTGATCCAGATTACGAAGTAAGAAACTTCTTCATCCATTGCTATCATCTCAAGGATAGTTTGAAAAAAGATTCAACTATTACTCTCAAGGAAGATGTCGAGAAATTTATTACTAGAAGCAATTCACTTAGCCTTGCTGCGGATTATGCCAATTCTTTCAAGCATGGTGGTTTAGATAGAAAAACTAGATCAAACAAAACTCTGGGCAAAACAAACAAACATCTGCGTCTTGATCTGACATCAACTGGTTTTGTCGGTTCTGCCCGGATGGAATTGACAATAAGTGGAGAAAAATATGATGCCTTTACTCTTGCTACTGAATGTATCGATGAATGGAACAACTATCTTAAAAGAAATGAGATCTTATTTAAAGATGAATAGTTAAAAATCTATTTATTTCCTTCACCGTCCACTCCGGATACTCCAATTCGCTCACCCAATCAATTCGTCCGAATTCATACCATCGTTCGAGCCCGATAAGACAAAACTTCGAATTTGTGTAATGCCTCTGTTATAATTCAAGGGTGATAATTACATCGGATAAACCATATACAAAACAGCAAATTGAGAAGCTTAAGGAGCAGTTTGATGTATATATTAAGACAGTAATTGATGTAGATAGAAAAGTTTGCTCTGCTGGATGTGATCGTCATTTTGATAGTGAACAGGTGCTGCTAAAACAAGATAGCAAGCAAGAAAGCATATGGGGTGGAGGAGTAGATTTAGAGACAAAGATGATAGATTTCAATTCATTTATCAACATTAGGCCTGGACAGGATAATCGAAGTAATGAAATTCAAAATTCTAAAGTAAGAGATAAATATGAAAAATTAACTAAATTTTTCTTTCAGAAATTATATGGAGAAAAATAAAATTGCTATTTCATCATTAGCGCTTGATCTAAGACGCGTTGCTCAGGCGTATTACCGATCTTCTGATAGGGTTGCGGAGAGATTCATGAGCGAAGCAATTAGAAGAAAAGCAGAGGTAGATACTAGCTTAACGCCTAACTACATAAGAGAGCTTTTGTATAAAGTACAACAACGTTCAACAGATCCAAAAAAAGATGCCGAAAAGTATCTAATGTACAGTGTTCTTTTTCAGAACTATGCAGTTACATAGGTTCTAACCACGTCTCCTTCTTTCATTCCTTCAACAAGTTCAGGACTATTCAGAATCTAGGATTCCTCAATATTTTCGGAACTTGCAGCATACGGGGGAGCTAGGCCGAGCGATCGGCGTAGGTTATCAACAAGGGGTGCGTCTTGAGAATCGTTCCCAACGACCACTTGACAAACCCAGTTGGATTGTTTATTCTATAAGTAGATAGTGCCTATAAAAGGGTACTTAAGCTATATGAAACAAACTATATTAAATACTAATCAAAGCACACTTCTCGAGAATCTGATCGTCAAACACGGCCAGATTGTGACCTCTGAGCAGATTTATGACCAGGCTGAGGGTTCGTGGGATCAACAGAGGACAAAGAAGGTCATTGCTAAATTAACCCAAAATGGCTGGTTGATTAGAGTGAAAAGGGGTTTATATGCCATCTCTGACTTGAGTAATCGCGGGTTTTTGTCCCTGTCGCCTTCTGTGGTGGCTAGTCTCCTGGTTAAAGATTCCTATGTTTCTTTTGAGTCGGCTTTAGCATATTATAGTATGTTTGATCAGCTTACTAACAAAACTATCTCTATTTCGCGAGCGCAATACAAGTCAGTCCAGTTGCAATCAGTCGAATATAGCTTTGTGAAAGTGCTAGACAAGTGGTTCTTTGGCTGGCAAGAGGTGACTATTGATAATAAGACGGTACATATGGCGACTGCTGAAAAAGCCTTAATTGACATGATTCAGTTCCATAAAAGCAAATATACCGTTGATTTAGTGGTGGAAAAGCTCTCAATGTATAAAAGCTCACTAGATTTGCAAAAAATGATTGAATACTTGGGTAAGATGTCTTTAACTACCATTAAGACATTTGGTTTCCTGTTTGACCTTTTAAGGATTGATTCTAGTGACCTTTATAATCAAGTTAAGTTAAAAAGTACTAACTTGATGTTGTCTCACGATGCTAAATTTAATGCCAAATGGCGACTCTATTACGACGAGTATTTTGATAAATATCAGTCAGTTAAATAATCCCTATGCTTACTCGGCAACAACTTGAAATAATCAATCGGAAAAGCTTACGTTATCCGTTGCACGTCGCCGAAAAGGATTATTTCCTAGCTCTGGTAATGCAAATTATTGCAGCTTCCTCGACTGGCAAAACTCTTATTTTTAAGGGTGGTACAGCTTTACACCATTGTTATTTGGACCAGTATCGTTTTTCCGAAGACTTGGATTTTTCTTCAAATCGGATGCCATTACCCCTTGAAGAGATGCACAATATATTTGATAACATCGATTATTTGAGTATCAAGAAAGAGTATCTCTCTAATGCCACTATTAAACTAGAAAAACTCCAATACTCCGGACCACTGCTTCAACCCAACTCGCTCAAGGTAGAAATTGATTTCCTGCAAAATGTGCTACTACCTTCTCAAACCTTGGCTTACAACAATGTCTGGGGTGTGGATTTTATGGTTGCTATTATGGATATTAAAGAAATATGTGCTGAGAAAATCCGAGCTATGAGTGATAGAGCTCGTTACCGGGACTTTTATGATATCTACTTACTTTTGGAAAAGTACAAGTTGGATCTGGATGAAATTGTCTCGTATGTCAGGCAGAAGGAAATTCGCCGACCTATCACCAAGGCTAGCATTCAAACCAACTGGAAGGTGATTGCGACCGAAAAAGAGCAGGAAATGGGCCAGATCTATTACTCCAAGCAGATAGAGGATAGTCAGATTGAGACACTAATCCAAAGTCTACCTTTTGACAGTATTGTGGCTGTATAAATCTTTATGGAAGGCTGAATGAATAGCTCAGAAGCTCATGTACTTAAGGGAGCAAACGAGCTTAGCTCTTATTTACAGCCCCTTATAAAGTAGGTGGGTGGATTACTCGAACTTGGTATAATTCCTTCATGCAAGTAAAGAAAGATCAAGATTTCATGCTTCTTGCTATAGAACAGGCAAAGAAGGCTAAGGAGACCGGAGATTTACCTTTTGGGGCAGTAGTTGTATACAAAAATAACGTTATTGGGAGTGGTAAAGCAGAAGACAAATCAACAGCAGATGTAACTGCCCATGCAGAGCTTAATGCGTTGCGTGAGGCTTGTAGAAAACTTAAAACAGATAATCTTGAAGATTGCATAATCTACTGTACTAATGAGCCCTGTGTTATGTGTGCAGCTGGAATTTTTCAGGCTGGAATACTCAGAGTTGTGATTGGAGCTTCCAGAGCTGATCTGTCACATATATTAAGACCCAGAAAATTAAGCATAGATGATTTGGTTATAGATTCAGGTCACAAGATAGAGATTACAAGAGGAGTTCTTAAAGATAAGGCGCTTGAGTTATTTGCAGATATAAATAATAAGTCATGAAAATACTAATTATTGGTGCAAGTTCATATGTAGGAGCAAGGATATATTTTGACTTGAAAGATAAATATGACGTTGTGGGAACATATAATAGCAATCCACTTTCGAGTTCTTTTATTAAACTAGATATTACTAGTAAAGGAGATACAGATAGAATACTTAAAGAGCTAAGACCAGAAATTGTAATCCATGTAGCTAACTATCCAAGCCCACGAAGTGCAGTAGGCAATGAAGATAATTTTATCAAGTTAAATGACATGGGAACAGTTAATGTTGTCAATAGTGCAAATGAAATAGGAGCAAAAGTAGTCTTTATTTCCTCTCAAGCAGCGAATAATGCCAATAATATTTATGGCAAACTTAAAGCAAAGTCGGAAGAATTGGTAAAAAAGACAAAAGCAGGATATTTAATTATACGCCCATCGTTGATGATTGGGTTTAGTCCAAATACAACTAACCCAAGACCATTCAATCGCATTCTCAAATGTTTGGATGCTACAACAATAGGTGAATTTGATACTACCTGGAAATTACAACCAACTTACGTGGGACATTTATCACAAATCATTGATAAGGCGATTGGTAATTCTATATGGAATAGATCCATACCGGTATTTATAGATGAACTTGTAACTCAATATCAGATTGCACAAGATTTACTAGGAGAGTTTGGCATCAAGGTAGCTAAAGTAGATCAACACATAAATATTCCTCCTAGCAAGGATGATACAAGCTTGTTTAAGTCATTTAACTTACCTCCTTATACCTATGCAGAAATGATAAACCTTATTGTTAGAGAAATAAAAGAGCGAGGAAAGTTTAAGTTGGATATATAAATTATGAATACCAGTAAAGTAATCAGAGAATTAGAACAAAAATATCCAGGAAAGAAAATTGTTAAGAATCAAGAAGAAAATCCCACCGAGATACTTTGTGAGGTTGAGCCAACAAAAGAGCATCCAGATCATAGCCTAGCTATAGCAGTTATAGATAAAAGCATTCCCCATGTACATAAGAAAACTACTGAAGTTTACAGGATTATAAAAGGTAAATTGAAATTATATGTTGATGAAAAAGTAATAAATCTAAATGAAGAAGATAAATATGAAATTGAGGCAGGACGAGTCCATTGGGCAGAAGGAAAGGAAACTTGGTTGGAATGTTATTCAAAACCTGGCTGGACGTTTGAAGATTATATTTTGATTGATCATAATAAATTTGCAGTATCTACGTATGAAAATGGGGTCAGCCACCTTTTTCTAGTAAATAACTAACTCATTAAAAGTAGTGGGTAGGTGCTCAAATTATCTAGGTTTTCTTTTCTGTATTTCTTCTTGTGCGTTTTTGATTCTTTCTGAATATGGAACTCCTGCGTAAAAAAGCTTTATTCTTTTCTACTGTGTAAGGAGTTTTTTGTCCAAAAACTGAGAGAATATTATTTCTAATTGGTACCCACTGACTTGTAATCAAAATTGTTATGAATAAAATTAAGTATTCCACATTTTGATGGTATCATATTTATACTTCTTTTTATGAAAGTAATCTTATCTATGGCAATGTCTGTAAACGGTATCATCGCCGATGAAGATGGTAGTGAGGACTTTCTCTCTCATGACAACTGGATAGCATTTACTAAGTTAGCCAATAAGATCGGTTCATATATCTGGGGAAGAAAAACCTATGAAGCTGTCATAAAGTGGGAAGGTGATTATCTTGATGACCTTTAGGCAAAGGTGTTCCGCTGTTATCTCCAGTTAATGTCAACCTCCGATTGAAACTAATTAAGGTAGAAAATCTCGCACCTGACCACCTTGCTGTCCATTATGCGGTGGTTAAGTAAGTTCTAACCATGTCTCCTTCTTTCATTCCTTCAACAAGTTCAGGACTATGCAGGATCTGGGACATCCTGGGGAGCCACGCTCAGCGTGGCTCTATCCCGCTTAGCAGGAAGCCAACTGAGTTTAGCCTGTATCTACAACCCCTTTTAAAGTAGGCGGGTAGTGGAAAATGAAAATGGGGTCAGCCACCTTTTTTCTAAGGAATAACTAATACAGAACTCATGGGTTATATTTATAATCCCGATGCCAATTCCTGTTGTGAATAAAATTATACTGGGTTTTAGACTGTTTTTGCAGTCTTCGTAACCCCCGGGGTTGTATGCAATCTTTTTTGCAGTAAGGCTGACACAATCAAAAATACCTGGTTACTTCTTAAAAGTGGCATGGTGTCTTGAGAAAAGAAACCATATTCAGACACCTCTTCACTCGGCGTAAATTCGCCACCCATAAAGACCCCGATATAACATATATCCAATCGGGAGCCTGTTCTGTCGGTACGCGTTTTGAGAGATTCGTCGACACTGACGACAAGCCCAGATTCTTCTTTTATTTCTCGTTCAATTGCCTCTGCGGGGTGTTCGCCAGCCTTCATATATCCGCCCGGAAGACTCCAGGACTGCTGTCTGTATGTATGTTTAAAAAGTAACACTTCGTTCATTTGGTTAAAAATAACTCCCGTAACACCGACTAAAAATTGATTTTGGAAGAGACGCATGAAGAAGAGCTGATTACCCTTAGGTAGATTCAATAATTTCCAAATTTTTGCTAGCAGTGATTTCACAGTGCGTTTGTGTCTCGAGGTTCTTCCAATATTGAGTGGTCTTTGAGTTTCTCGTTTTCAATCTCCAGCTGGTGAACACGTTTCGTGAGGTCTGCTATTTCATTCTTCCCTTCCTTGATTTTCGTATCCTTCCCGCGCATAGAAAAGGTGATAAAAATAGTGTTTACCAGATGAATTAAGTAGGCAACTATAAGTCCGGTCAAGAGTGAACCGATAATCACATAAAAGAGCGGAATATTTGTGACAATGGTTGGTCCAAGATGTAGTGTTACGGGTATTAGATTATTTTGTGCTACATACACAAAGACACCGCTGATAAGTAAAATGAGAATAAGGGTAATTATATTTGTAGTATAACATATAATATAAATATATGAAACTTGACAAATAGTTGTAAGTGGTGCACACTGTAGTTATATGAAAAACGATAAAAAACAAAGACTCACGGCTTTTGTAAATCCGGAGCTTGTTAAAAGGGCAAAAGTCCGGGGAGCTATTGATGGCCTTACTCTATCAGAGGTGGTTGAGCATGCTCTGGATGCCTATGCACCTATTATTGAAGAAGGTAAGGGTAAAAAAATTAACCTTGTTGTGCCCCGATAACGGAGTTATTACAGATTTATGTGCATTGAGGATGTGAAATAACATGACAGAACAAAATACAGATGTACTGGAGGTAGCGAGAGTGATAAAGCCAGCTATTTCAACCGGGTCTTTGCAAAAGACATACAATACAAAGAAGGCTATATTCCGAAGCTATCAGATTATCTGGTATATCGTGGGAGTAGTTGAAGTTGTTCTTGCCTTCAGATTATTGTTTAAGTTATTAGGAGCAAATGCGTCTAGTGGATTTACAAGTTTTATTTATGCGATCAGCGCGCCTCTTGCAGGTCCTTTTGCAGGAATACTTGGTACAACCGCTAGTTCTAGTTCAATTATTGAATGGTCAACGCTTATTACGATGGCTGTGTATGCAGTTATTGCCTATGGAATTATTGCGCTTTTCCAATTAGTAAAGCCAACAAATCCAGCGGAGGTATCACAAGCAGTTGATAATCAATAAACATAATGAGTGTTTATTGAAGAATGTAAAATAGTGAGGAGGTGAATTATATGAATATTTCTACAGATAATTTAAGTCCGTTAACATCACTTGTGTTTGGTGTGCTTATTCTTATGTTTCCGAAATTTCTTAACTATTTCATTGCTGCATACCTGATTATTGTTGGAGTTATCGGACTGGGGTTAATTCGGTAATTAGCTTCACGTTTCTTTAACTGAAATTGATACAATCATATATATGTCTATAATTGGTAGTAATGTGATTTTTTCAAAAGCGAAAGTTAATAAACAGAAAAAGCAAAGTGATAATAGAGAGACACTTCAGGAATTTTCTGGAGTAAACAACCCAACGTTGCTTAAAATTCAGACAGTATTTCCATTCATTATTTTTCCTAATATTTTGAGAATTGATCTTCAAAAAGTAAGCATAACCCATGTATTGTTTTTTTGGACACATAAAGATCAGGTTATAGACATAAATGACATTCTTGGAGTTTCTGTTCAGTCAGGACCACTATTTGCAACACTTCTTATAACTACAAAGTTTTTTTCCCAAAATCCTTTTAAAATAGCTTATTTACTTAGGGGACAAGCAATGTTAGCAAGAAGGATTATTCAAGGATTAATGATCGTTTCGAAAAAAAAGATAAAGATTGAAGAAACAAATAAAAATAAAATTATTGCTATGCTCGAGAAAGTTGGGAAAATTCGATGATCCACTTTTTAAATCATCATTAGGATCTAGGACATCTGAGTAAAATGGGGTCAGCCACCTTTTTTCTGAGGAATAGCTATAGCAACCTTATTGTCTGGTTAGAAAAAAAAAGGAAAGTCACATCTGTATTCTTTTTTGTTTTCCTCTTGGTTTTGACACTTCGTGTCTGGCTACCCGATGGAATTATATATGTGGACGGGCGGCCTATATGTGAGAGGTATGCACAATAATCCCCTCAGGAGAACGGCGATGTTCAAGCGCGTCAATTTCTTCTTTTGATAGCAGTTTCTCTTGAGCTATATTTAAACAATGTGCGGTTTTTTGCAAGATATGCGCCCAGGAAGATCCATTTACAAAAAGCATTGAATCCGCATCAAGTGTTCCTCCGACATTTGAAAAACCCACCCAGTCAATATGCCTTAACTCATTACACTCACGAAGCGCGCCAACAATAGGTTCTGGATGAGTATGAGTAACAAACAAAAGATTTTTTACATGTTTTGGAATAATTTCTCCGATTATTTTAGCACTTACAAGATGTTTCTTTTCATCTGTGCTTCGCGGAATACGAAATCGTCCAGGTTCAATAATATAACTTATGGTATGAGGAATTTTATATTTGCAAAGCTTCTCGCTTGCTTTAAGAATTTCCTTTAATTGGTAAGTACCTATGGCTATAAATCCGATTTGAGCTTTTTCCGGCTCGTGTTCAGCCCAAGTTAACCGAATACCCCCATTATCAGCCAATTGTTCAGCTTCCTGCCCGGTAAAAAAGTCTGGAGTTTTGCGTTTTGCCACAACCATTGTCCATATCTGTCCATGGGTTTTATATACGCGTCTTATCAATGCCGCGCAAGTGTTAAAATCTGCCGGAAATAGTACCCGAGAAATATCGCAAGTTTCTGCAAACAGCGCCTCAGACATTGTTGGATCCTGATGTGATAATTCATTTTTGCCGTTTTCCCAAGTGTGCGATGTTAAAACTAATGGAACTGAAAGCCACCTCGCGGGCCGTCCGCATGCTTTCTGATTTTTAGCAAAAATTATCTCCTGTCTGGCTTCCCCTAAAATTTTTACTCCAAAAGCCTCATACGTAACAATAATATTAATGCCCCCCTTGTTACCAAATGCCGCGCCAGCAATAGCTTCTTCATTTAAAACTGTAATAACCTTTCCAAGAACAGACTCTTCAACACTTCCTTCAGGATCAGTTACACGAAATTCTAACTTTTCCAATGTCTTTTCCATTTTATTTGATCTCATCTCATCAGGATTTCCAACTCTTGGCCTTAAGGTTGGATTGGCAAAAACAGCAGAAATAAACCCTAAATCAACCGCAGACATAGGCGTTGAAACAGATAGGTCAGCTAATTTGTACCGTTTATTTGTATCTATAGGTACGGCATGAGCAATTGGAACAGGTTTTGATTTAATATCCCGATTTGCCAATGGATTATCTTTCTCCTTACATCTGTTACTTTTACTATGGTGTTTAAAGTAAGAAACACATTTTTCAAGCTCGTTAATTGGAACAAATAACTTGGCAGCATGCGCGTTAAAATGGGCGGCGGCGGAGTTATTTGTATAAGGATTTGTTGCAAGAGGAAGGCTGTGCGCATAGTTGGTCCCTTCGTTATAAAAACCCGCGCCTTTTTCTGCAACTGCTATTCCATAGGGTATTGGTAATGGATAATCATTATAACTATTCATCTGGTTGGCTGACAAAGTTAACCTCCGCTCACTTTCAAAGATAAACCAGGCAAATGCGGCAGGATCGCGTCCGTCAATAATAATAGGATCATAGCTATTTATTAAAAGGTGTTGTTTTAGCCAGTCAGCTCCACCTTCTTGAGACATGGTGGATCTTTGGTCTATGCGGCGACCGTTGTAGATCATAATTGGAGAAACTAATCCACAGTCTTCATTCCGCCACCAACGTGGAGTCCAATCGCCCCCGCGTTGTTCCTCAAAAGCCCCATCAGACAAAAAAGCAACTAGCCTCTCATCTAAAAGTGGCATATGAGCGTATTGGAGTTGGGCAAATCCCAAATATCCACCTTCCATAATTGCTCCTCCAGTATGTGGATTAACATGACTACCTAATAAAGACTGCTGTTTTCCATTTTTATCCAGCTTATATGAGTAAAAATCGTTTAAAAAATTATCCAATCCAATTTTTGAAAGGTTATACCGCTTATTTTGAGCATCACTCATGTTATCAAGTAAAAGATTAACACTCTCAATCGCGGCAACCGCGTGTCCTTGTTCCATTACCCAGCCACGTGTAAATCCGGTCAGGGCATTGGCGAGCATATATCCCAAATACCCGGGAGCCATATTTAATGAACCTCCAACATGTCCTTGCGGTTTGCGTTTAAACTCTTTCTGTTCTAATGGAGAATTGTCAAAGTGAACTGTGTTTGCATAAGCTTGATGCACAATAAGCCACATTGCGGCAGAAGTAACTCTATCTGCGCTAATTAGCAGATCTAAAGGATCGATCCTGTCGCCATGGATTTTCTTTTTTTTAATTAGCCTTAACAATTGAGCAATACGTTTTACGGTAATCGGTTGATGTTTAATTACTCCGTAACCATCTTTCCAGATTTTAAATTTTTTCTGTTCCTCAATTGTACTCATGTGTTGCTATTTTATTTCCAAAACTTGTTTTGTATATTTGTGTATTATACAGGATTCATCAACTGGAATTACATACACTTTAACATTTGATCCATGTGCGCTAATCTCTCCCTCTTTGTTTACAACATCACTATTCTTGTCAACGTCAATAGTTATATTAAGTGGCGACAAACCAGATAATATCCTGGTGCGCGTTATGGGTGAATGCTCACCAATTCCACCCCCAAACACAACTGCTTCTGTAGTATTTAATGCGGCCATATACGCTCCAATCTGTTTTTTTACCGTATAAGCGAAAAGGTTAAAAGCGATTTTTGCATTTGGGTCATTTTTCTTATAATCGGATTGGATCTGGCGCATATCGCCATTGGTACCTGTTAAGCCGGCAAGTCCTGAGTCGGTATTTAGCAGTTGAATAACTTTAGATACAGTAATATTTTCCTTTCTGGTTATATATTCTATTATCGCCGGGTCAATGCTTCCTGATCTGGTCCTCATTACAAGACCTTCAAGTGGTGTAAACCCCATTGTTGTGTCCACCGAGCGGCCCTGTTTAATCGCGCATGCCGAACAACCGCTCCCTAGTTGGAGTGTAATAATTGTTGCCAAGCTTTGCCCGGTTAATTTACAATACCGTTGGTGCATATATTCATGCGCTAGCCCATGGAAACCATATCGCTTGATTGGGTACTTTTCCAGCCACTTTTTTGGCAATGCATATTTTGTTACATAATTTGGCAATGTCTGGTGAAACATAGTATCAAATACAGCGACTACCGGAGTTTTTTTGCCAAAAAGTTTTTGCGCAGAGGCAATTGTGGTAATTGCCGGAGGATTGTGCAAAGGCGCAAGTTCGTTAAGTTTTTCAAGCTCGAGTATGGTAGTTTCATTAACTATAGCCGGTTTAGAAAAACTTCCTCCATGAACAACTCTACAACCAACTGCATCTATCTTGAAATCTGCTAATTGTTCACATATCTTTTTTACTCCGACAGAAAAATCTGATACATGATCTAATTTTTTTTGAGCGGTTTTTTTACCATTAACATATAAAGCCATTTTTAATGTGGAGCTACCGGGATTTAAAGTTACAATATGCACCTTTTAATTGTATCACTGAGGGGATAAAACTTCTTCATCGCAATCGCAATCAATCAGTACTTCCATTTATCATTATTTATCATAACTACAAAGTTTTTTTCCCAAAATCCTTTTAAAATAGCTTATTTACTTAGGGGGGAGCCACTAGAGAGTGGTCTATTTCTTTGGGGGAAGGGGTATGAGTAAACTATTTCTTTTTTTGTATGCTTGGTAATTTTGAGAGGAAGAATGAGCCGTTTATTCCTAAGTTGATTAAAAGGGCAAATAAGTATACGTTTATCACAGTGGCTTCTTACTTAAAGTTTAAGTAGGTGATAGAAAGTTGCAAATGTTCCCCATAATAAATATGGAATTTGGACATAAGCGAGAGTTCTTGAATATGGATACAACAGCATAATGCCCCAAATTAAGGTAATATTTACCATTACTACAGCTTATTTGGAGATGAAAGCCGGCTTTAAGATAAGTGAATTAATGGTTCAGACATCTGGTGTTGCTGCAACTTGATTGACATATGAATAAAAAGTATGTAAAATCTAGTTGTTTTGGCCTCTAAATAGTTTTATGAATTTTATATCGATAGTCGCTATTATTGTTTTTATATTAGGTTATATTTTCATAACACTTGAGAACGAGATTAAGGTGAGCAAATCCGCAATAGCCCTTACAATGGGAGGACTACTTTGGTTTCTTATTGGTTTTTTTGACGGATCTTTTCATGAATCTATGGCAGAGGCAGGGACTGATATTTTTTCCATAGTTATATTTCTTCTTACTGCCATGTCCTTGGTTGAAATACTTGTTCACTATCGCTTTTTTGATTTACTTCGCGCGCGCATTTTTTCTTTGGGTCTTTCTGAAAAGCAGCAGTTTCTCGTAATTGCATTAGTGACATTCTTCCTTTCCGGAATTATTGATAATTTAACAACTACTATAGTATCAGTTCAAATTTCAAGAAAATTTTTCAAGGGAGAAAATCTTCTTCGAATGGTGTCTCTTATTGTAATTGCGGCAAATGCTGGAGGTGCTTTTTCACCAATAGGTGATGTTACTACTATTATGCTTTGGCTTGCAGGGAAGATTGAGGCAATAGACATTATCTATAAAGGATTTTTGCCATCTATGTTGTTATTTATAACTTCCACTGTATTAATATTTCGATCGATTAAGGATAGCTCTTTTAATATCAAAAATGAGTTGGTAAATAAACTTTCAAGATCAGAGAAGGTTATAGTTTCTCTTGTCTTTTTTTCATTCGGGATGCCTCTTGTAGTCGGAATGGTTGGTTTGCCTCCTTATGTTGGTTTGCTAACAGGTCTGGGCATAGTCTGGATAGCTGTTGATTTACTAAAAAGATTTCGTCCATCACAGACACATCTTGATGCCTCTATTGAAAGGTTTATTCGAAAAACAGATATTCCATCTCTTAAATTTTTTATTGGTATTCTTCTTACTGTATCGGCGCTTGATCATTTGCATGTTCTTGAAAAATTATCGAACTTTATTTTTGGAAGTGACCCAACAGTTATGCGTGTTGCTATGGGAAATGTTTCCCTTGGTTTTCTTTCAGCTGTCTTGGATAATGTGCCTCTTACCGCAATTGTAATAAATATTCTTCATACATCTGTTGAAAGCTTATGGATTCTTTTGGCGATTACTGTGGGATCTGGGGGTTCTTTATTGTTGATTGGTTCAGCTTCGGGAGTTATAGCTATGGGTATGGTTCCTGAACTTACATTTAATAAGTACTTCTCAATTGCCTTTATTCCTGCAATTGCTGGTTATTTAGTTGCTGTCCTGGTGTGGACAGCTCAATATGTTCTTTTGGGATGGTAAAAAGATCTCAACAAGACCTATAGCTTGTTAAGTTATGCGTTTTGTGCTACAATATTCAGTTAATGTAGTCGTGAACACTTCTCGAGTTTTTATAAACTCCCTGGTTACAGATTTATTGCTACAACTAGTCATATGAAACAAAAACTTGATAGTAAAAAAATACGAAACGTTGCTATTATTGCCCATGTTGATCACGGCAAAACAACATTAGTTGATGGCTTGTTAAAACAAGCAAAGGTTTTTGCGGAATATGAAGCTGAAATGACCCAAGAGACAATTCTAGACAGTAATGACCTCGAGAGAGAGCGTGGACTTACAATTTTATCTAAGAATACGGCAGTTTACTGGAACAATCATAAAATAAACATATTAGATACTCCAGGGCATGCGGATTTTGCAGGAGAGGTTGAGAGAGTTCTCTCCATGGTCGACGGATGCGTTCTTTTGGTGGATGCGGCAGAAGGTGTTCTTTCGCAAACGAAATATGTATTATCTCTGGCATTCAAGCAAGGATTGAAAGTTATTGTTCTTATTAATAAGGTTGATAAAAAAGATCAAAGAGCGTTTGAAGTATTAAGTCAGATAGAAACACTCTTTTTAGAACTAGCAATACGAGATGATCAAATAGATTTTCCTGTTATCTATGCAGTTGGTAGAGAAGGTATTGCTGGGTTGGAAACAAAGGAAAACCCAGATAACTCATTAACTATTGCTGATAGTAAGAATTTAGCCCCACTATTTGAGAAAATTATTGATTTTGTTCCTCACCCCAAGGGAGAGGCGGATGGAGGGTTTCAGATGCAGATAACAACTTTAGACAGTGATTTACATAAAGGTATTTACGCAATTGGAAGGGTACAAAGAGGAGTTCTAAAACAAAATCAACCGATTGTTCTCATGAGGAATGGAAAAGTTGTTGATACAAAAAGGGCTGAATATATATTTACATTTAACGGACTTAAAAAAGAACTAATCGAAGAAACATCAGTTGGTGATATAGTTGCGATTGCGGGGTTCTCGGATGTGAAAATAGGTGATACTGTTGTATCACCAGATGCACTTGATGCTTTACCAGACTTGGACATTGCTGAGCCAACCATACAGATTGACTTTTTAGTATCAAATTCACCTTTTGTGGGACGCGATGGTAAGTTTGTAACATCACAACAGATAAAAACCCGTTTGGAAAAAGAGCTTAGGACCAATGTTGGTTTGAGATTGAATGCTTCGGGAGGAGACAGTTTTACTGTGTCTGGAAGAGGTGAACTGCATTTGACTATACTGATAGAGATTATGCGACGCGAGGGTTATGAGTTTTCAGTTTCCCGTCCACAGGTGATATATAAAACTATAGATGGAGTTTTATGTGAGCCGTGGGAGTTGGCAACAATTGAGGTGCCAGAAGAGTATTCTGGAGTTATTATTACTGAGATGGCAGCAAGAAAGGCTGAGATGGTAGACATGAAGAATTCTAGAAATGGAATAGAGTTTACTTATAAAGTTTCTACGCGTCACTGGATAGGTGCCAGATCAGAGCTATTGCAAAAGACATCTGGTATGAGCGTGGTACATACGCAGTTTATTGGATATGAAAAAAAGAGCGCTGATGCATTAAATAAGCGAAGTGGCGCTGTTATTACAACTCATGGAGGACAAGCAATTGCCTATGGACTTGAGAAGATTCAGAAACGAGCTGACACATTTGTTGGCCCAGGTGAAGAGGTTTATGTTGGAATGATTGTTGGACTAAATTCCCGCTATGAAGATCTTAATATGAATGTAACTAGAGGTAAGAAGCTTACAAATATGCGTGCGTCTTCAAGTGACGATATTACTAAACTTGCTCCACCTGTCAAAATGTCACTTGAGCAATGCTTAATATTTCTGAAACAAGATGAGCTATTGGAAGTTACGCCAAAAAATCTTCGTCTGAGAAAAAGAAGTCTAGTAGTAAAACAGTAAACTATCCCATAGTTTGACTTATGCCATGAGGCATGCTATATTTCTTTTGTTGGTTTGATATTGGTCAGTATATAATACTGATTAGAGTCGGTTAAATTAGTTAGACCCCGTGGTCCTCTTCTTTAAAATCGTCTCCCTTTAAGAGCCAGTTATATATTATGAGAAATTATAGTAGCAGCCGTTCTCGTGGTTTTCACGGGAGTAATAGAAAATCGTTCGGTCAATCCAGACCGAATAGGTTTGGTGGAAAAAATAAATACAGTAATAAGGGTAGTTATATCAATCCATTAATGTTCGTTAAGAGAGCTCTTGACGAAGCTGATGTGCCATATGTACCTGAGAATACTTTTGCAGATTTTCCATTGGATAAGGCTTTATTAAATAATATACAGTCTCATGGCTTTAATAAGCCTACAGCGATTCAAGACCAAGCACTTCTTCCAGTATTGGAAGGAAAAGATCTAGTTGGTATTGCAAATACAGGCACAGGGAAAACTGCAGTTTTCTTACTCCCCTTGCTTACAAAAGTAGCTAAAGACCGTAGCCAAAGAGTTTTAATTGTAACGCCTACTCGTGAACTAGCTGCGCAGATTCAGGATGAGTTTAACCTGTTTAGTAAAAGTATGGAAATTTACTCAACTCTTTGTATTGGAGGAGCTTCATTAAGTACGCAAGCGCGCCAACTATCCCGTCAGCCTAGTTTTGTAATAGGTACTCCTGGAAGAATTATGGATTTACAGAAACGCCGAAAGTTAAACTTAACCCAGTACACTAATGTTGTTCTTGATGAAGTTGATCGAATGCTTGATATGGGATTTATTAACGATATTAAACACATAATTTCCTTTTTACCAAAAGAACGCCAATCGTTATTTTTCTCAGCAACACTACCAGAAGCAACTAAAGTAGTGATGCAGGCTTTTTTGAGAGATCCAGTTATAGTATCGGTAAAAACTGGTTCAACTGCTAAAAATGTTGACCAAGATATTATTAAAACTCGTGGCAAGGATAAACTTGAAATTCTTCATGATCTTCTGAATAAAGAAGAATTCCGCAGAGTTCTAGTTTTTGGTAGAACTAAATGGGGAGTGAATAAGCTTGAAACCAATCTTATTAAGAGAGGTTTTAAGGCTATAGCAATTCATGGTAATAAGAGTCAGTCCCAGAGACTGCGCGCTATCAATAAGCTTAAGAATAATGAAGTGCAGGTCTTGCTAGCAACGGACGTAGCGTCTCGAGGCATAGATATAGATGATATAACTCATGTTATTAATTATGATGTACCAGGAACTTATGATGACTACGTGCATCGTATAGGTCGCACAGGCCGAGCTGGTAAAAAAGGCATAGCCTTAACCTTTATTGATTAATCACAAAGTAACTATAGAAAAGATCCATACGCTTTCCTGATTGCACAGATATAAATGGTGGCTGACCCCATTAATTCTAGTAGTTGTATATAGGAAGAGGAAAAGGTTTTTTGAGGTATTCCAGATAGAGCTGAATATTTTTATAGTGATCAAAAGCAAAATCTTTTTCAGAAAGTAGATTATCTAGAGGAAACCATTTTGCTTCTTGTACTTCTTCATCCGGTTCTCCTATTTTTTTAACAGCATCGGCTAGATAGATAAAATCTACATTTTGTCGATCTTCGGCAGGTCTATTTGGGTTGTCATTAATGCGAAATAATTTGAGATTTTTGATTGTCCAGCCACTTTCTTCCAATACCTCTCGAGTTGCAGCTTGTACGATTGTTTCGTTGCGTTCCAAAAATCCACCAGGAGGCCCCCATTTCCCATACTCATAAATGGGCTTTCCATTATATTTACCTCTTTTTCCTAATAGAATCTGATTATTTTTGATTACTATTGTAGTTAAGACTACATGGCGTAGCGACGTATCTCCTCCGTCTTCAAAAGTGCAGGTTATCACGGAGTAAATATATCATAGTTTGTATTTAGTATATAATTGCAAAATGCAAATGGTTATACAGCATTTTAAAGCCACTGACGCTGTAATCTATTCTATAATTGAGAGGAGTAGAAAATTGGAAAAACTTAAGCCAATAGATAAGAAAGACTATTTCTTGAAATTGGTACGAGAGATTGTATATCAGCAGTTATCTGGTAAGGCTGGAGATACTATTTATTCTAGATTTGAGCTACTTTTCCCAAATGAGAAAATTACTCCAAATAATGTTTTGAAAGTAAGTCCACAAGAAATTCGTAAAGCTGGGGTTTCAAATGCAAAAACACAATATATTCATAATCTAGCGGAGGCAGTAAAAAATAAAAATTTATTGTTTCAAAATTATAAAGATATGAGCAATGAGAATATAGTAAAAAATTTGATCCAAGTAAAAGGAATTGGGTTGTGGACTGCTGAAATGTTTTTGATGTTTAGTATGGGTCGTGAAGATGTGTTTTCATATGATGATGTAGGTTTGCGAAATGGCTTAATGAAGTTATATGGATTTAAAGATAAGCCTAGTAATGAAGAAATTGAGAAAATAGTTAGTAAATGGACACCATACAAAACCTACGGTTCTATGCTTCTTTGGAAGAGTCTGGAATTATAGGTAATCATTCAGGATTTAACAAACTGAGCGAAACAAGGCAAGGCCTTTCATGAAATGAATGGCCTTGCCTTAAGCGAGCGATTATATCCGATTCTAAAGCCAAGCTATCCATTTCATGTAAAGCTCGGTTTTGAATCCTTTGTAAACTCGTGAATGGTTACCATATTAATGCACTTCAAGGAGTTGCAGATATTGCAGTGGTTGGGAGCGCAACTTTGGAAATTATTAGTAAGTATGGAAAACAAGACTATTTGCCACGTGTTGTGAAATTTATCAAAGACTTGAGAGAATAAATCATTGAATGCAGATACCTGTTTTTGTGGCGGAGCCTGGAGCTTTAATTAATTGTTATAATACCTTGTAATGAAGATTAAGAATATACTAGCCGCGGAGATACTGGACTCGAGGGGAAACCCAACCGTTGAGGCTGTGGTAGAACTTGAATCTGGCGCAAAAGGGTGGGCAGCCGTTCCTTCTGGGGCATCTACAGGAACCTACGAAGCATTAGAGTTGCGTGATGGGGATATGACTAGATATGGAGGAAAAGGAGTATTGCGGGCGGTTGAAAATGTGCAAGGATCTATTGCTAAATCTCTACAAGGCAAAGATGTTACAGACCAAAGATATATTGACAAGGTTTTACTTGATCTAGACGGGACAGAGAATAAATCTAACTTAGGTGCTAATGCGATCTTAGCTGCATCTTTAGCTTGCGCAAGAGCTGGAGCAGTGTTTCAAGATAAGCCGTTGTATAGATATTTGCGAGAGACCTATTGGGGAAATAAGCAAGACTGGATATTACCAATCCCGATGCTTAATGTTTTAAATGGGGGAAAACATGCGTTTGGCTCTGTAGATATGCAAGAATTTATGATATTTCCAATAGGTGCAGAGAGTTTTTCGGAGGGTTTACGTTGGGGGGCGGAGGTGTTTCATGTATTAAAGAAAATTCTTCAAGATAAAGGTCTATCTGTAGGTGTAGGAGACGAAGGAGGCTTTATGCCTAAATTAAGATCTAACAAGACAGCTCTGGAATTTTTAATAAACGCAATAGAAGTTGCTGGATATAAGCCAGGAAAACAGGTATCTTTAGCAATAGATCCAGCTGCTTCTGAATTTTATAGAGACAACAAGTATATTTTAAGTGTCGAGGACCAGGTCCTCGATACGAAAGAAATGGTCGAGTTGTATACAAATTGGAGTAGAGAGTATCCCATAATATCGATGGAGGATATATTTGCGGAAGATGATTGGGAAGGATTTTCTGCTATAACAGCAAAGATTGGAGATAAAGTTCAGATTGTAGGAGACGATTTGTTTGTAACTAATGTTAAACGTCTTAAAGAAGGAATTGAGAAAAAAGCAGCTAATTCAATCTTAATTAAGGTTAACCAGATTGGCACATTATCAGAAACTGTTGATGCTATTAATATGGCAGTGGAAAATGGAATGTCAGCAATAATATCTCATCGTTCAGGTGAAACTGAAGACTCATTTATTGCAGATTTAGTTGTAGCAGCTAATACTGGACAGATAAAAACTGGTGCACCCAATCGTAGTGAGCGAGTTGTTAAATATAATAGACTTTTACAAATTGAAAGAGAATTAGCTGGAAAATCTAGGTTGGCCAAATTTCCGTATTAGTAGTTTTAGTTAAATAATTTGTTTTCAACCATTGTCACAATTGAATCGAGGGATGTATCCATTTTTGTTATATAGTCTCGTATTTCATAAAGCTCTGCAGCTTCAGCAAAGTTTGTCATCACGATGGTAGGCGTGTTGCTAAAGTCTGTATTGCTCAGTTTTATTAGAAATTCACCGCCATCCATAATCGGCATTATTATATCTACAATAATTAGATCAATCATTGTAGTTGGTAGTAACTCAAGAGCATCTTTTCCGTTTCCTGCAACAGAAACGAGGTAGCCACTGTGTCTTAGTTTTTCGGCTAATACAATTTGCCCTAGGTTTCCATCGTCTACAATAAGTATGTGTTTTTGCATTATGCAGATTAGTATTACATATCTTATATGTATTAGTCAATAGTGGCTGTTGACATGGATGTAAGAATTATGTATATTTTAGATGTGTATTATTGTGTTTTACAAAAACTCGTGGGAATAGGGTTTGCAGTATATTTTGCAGTAGTTCTTGTAACTTTTGGCTATGCTGCGGAGACGAAGCTTAAAGTTAGCGTAGAGTCTGGATCGCTGTCTTTAACATCACCAGATGAGGCTAGCTTGTCAGGAGTTTCTCTGGAGAGTGAGACTAAAGTTGTACAAGGATTATTGGGGGCAATTAAAATAATAGACAATAGAGGTTCGGGTGTTGGGTGGAGTGTTACAGCGTCAGTTTCAGATTTTTCATGCTGTGATGGGAAGTATACGATTCCTGTATCATATCTTACTATTAAACCAGGAAAATTTACAACGGGAGGCAATAGCGAAGGTGTTAAGTCTGGTGCTACCAAAATTGTAGGAGATTCTAGTGAAGTTATAACACTTATGTCTGCAAATAATGGATCAGGTATGGGGGCTTATGAAATTAATCCAACAATTGAGCTAAAAATTCCCTCGGATGCTTTGGCTGGGAACTATACGGCTGTAATAAGTATTACAGTTATATAATTTTATGAAAAGATATCTATATCTAGCTTTTTCTGTGGTTTTTGTTTTTTTGTCGCTTGGTAATTCTAAAACTGCTTATTCTGCTGAGACGAGTGTTGTTGGTATTTATCCTGCGGCGTTTCGAGATGATGAACCTACAAGTCGTGCATGGTTTCAGCTTGATCTAAAACCAGGAGAAACTTATCGTTCAAGTGTAGTTGTTTGGAATAAAGGTCAAAAGAAGACCTCTTTTGCCCTATACAGTGTTGATGCAACTACGTCTACAGATGGTGCATTTGGAGTCTCAAAGAAGGGCATGATTGATGATTTAGGTGGTTGGATTGATCTGGATAGTTCAAGTATCACACTGCTACCAAGTGAAAAACGTGAAATAGGATTTAGTGTAGGCGTTCCGGAAAATGCAGCCCCTGGAAGTCATGCTGCAGGATTAATGGTTGAATCTGACGAAGATACTTCAAATAACAGTGGTATACATTTTGTTTCACGGGTTGGGGTTAGAGTATATGTGGTGGTTGAAGGAGAAATAATTGAAAAAATCGAGTTAGGAAAACCTGTATTTGACAATATATTTCACTCAAGAGAAATAGTATTTCCAATTATAAATTCTGGAAATATCGAACAATATTTTAATATTGAGGGAAATGTTGTTGGTTTTAATAAAGTTGGTAAGTTAGCATTTTCTCAAGAAAAAGTTGTATTGGCTGGTAAAAATTCAAGTTTAGATTTACCTGTGGACATTGTTCTTCCAATCTTTGCAAACCTTAACATAAGGTATGGTGTTGATGTCAATAATCTTTCTCATGACTCTACAAAGTATGTTTATGGATTTGGTTTGATACCTTTTGTTCTGGTGTTGTCTTTATTTATGATATTTCTAACTCGAATGCTTAATAGGACTTGATGGGACGGAACATCATAACTAAATTACCTTTCTTTGTGGTTGTTGTCATAATCTTAACTTTTGTTACAATTCCATATTTAAAAGATTCAGACGCGTATATTGGCGAGGTTAAAGGTCTGGCTGCAAGTTTAATTAAGGATATTCCTATAAAGCAACTTCAGTCGCTCGATCTTGGTATTGTTTATGATGGTGCTAAAAATGTTACTTCAGATTTACCAACCAATATACAAGACTTAAGAAAAGCTTATAGTCAGGTAAAAAAAATTACTGATGATATTGAGCAAGCTGTTGGTAATTCTAAATCGGAGGAGCTGCGTCTTATATCCCCTCGTCAAATTGAACTTGAAGGATTTATAGTTGGATCAGGCGTGACGAAGTCTAATATAAATACTCAAGAATTTGAGGTTGTTGATACAAGAAGCAACCCGGAAGGATGGAGTCTTGTTTTAACAGTGCTTGAACTGATTGGTAATAAGACTGTGATTTCAACTCAAAGCGCAAAGCTTATTCTAGTAAATTTATCAAAGGAAAACCAGGCCAAACTAGACGTAAAACCAGGCAATCCATTGGTTGTCACGTATCTACAACAAAAAGAAAATTATGATAAAAGATTTACAATATCTCTTGAACTAATACTTGATTTGCCTAGTCAGATGTATTATGGGGAGTATAATGGTATTATTCAATCTGATCTAAAATCTTTGTAAGCTGAAACTTGATGATATCATATGTTGAACGTATAATGTTTTATAGTCTTATAGATTTGGAGAATCTCTCAATTGTTTATGGTGAGTAGGAATTGTGGTTTTAGACGATGATGAGCAAATATATACAAGGTAAGAATGTTAATTATATGATTTCTGAGATTTGTAAAATGGTGTGTAAAAAGGTTGAAGGTAAACTTACGGTTGTTGGAATTAAAACTGGAGGTGAATATATATCAAAGATATTTGCAGACATGGTTCAAGATCAAGGTAGGCTTCAATCGCATTTTAATATTGAACTAGATAAGCAGTCTGAATTGATTATAGAAGGAGCGGATCTTCTTGTGAACGATAAATCTACTTATATCATTTTGGATGATGCTATTTGGTCTGAGAGAACAAAGAGAATAGTGGAAAGTGAACTTAAATTAAGACATATTAAAAAAGTTAAATACGCTGTTATACTAGATCCGTATAAAAAAGCAGACTTTTCTTTATATTCTTGAGGTTAATGTGTTTTTTTATGCTCCCGAAGTAGGTTACGGATAAATGTCGATTTTGTTGTTCCTTGTTCTTTTGATACTTTGTTTAAGTAATTTAGTAGATTAGGGTCAATAAAAAAGTTGAATCTCTTATCTGATTTTCTTTTTACTTCTGATGTGGCTTTTTTGATTACTTCGTTTATATTATTATTCTTGTAATTGAAAACTATCATTTTTTCTACCTGTGTATTGATTAAAAAATGTGGCGTATTCGTTTCAAAGTAGAGGATAACTGTTGGTTTATTCAGGTCGATTGACAGTTGAATCATATACCCTATTGATAAACTAGGCAGTGAACACTCGAATACTGTAAAATCTGCTTTTCTGATTAGTGAAACGTTGCTTGCGTAATAGTCGTTATATCCTTTAATACCCTTTTTTTCTAGTTCTATATAAAAATCTTTGGATTTTATTTTAAGAAATGAGGTTTCCAGGTGCTTATGTCCTTGTTTTTCAATAACATCATATATTTTCTCATACTGCTGCTGAAAATATTTTTTTCCTCTTTGGGAGGCGGTGAAGAAGACTTTCATACTATGATGCTAAGTATATCTAAAAACTATCTATAGGTCAATGAGGGAAAGAACAAAGTTAATTATTCTACTAAAGAGAGATTCAAGATTATGATCGGCTTGCTGAATGAAGTTTATGGCTTGTTTAGGGGCTTCTAATGCTTTGATAATGCCAGTTTGAATTTCTTTTCTAGGTATTAAATCGTGAGTTAGTATCTCTATCTCTAATAGACCTGAATCTGGTGTGGCTAGACAGCGATACTTAGTACTTGAGGTACTACATTTATTTGACTGCTTGTAACTTCCGCCACTAGTTGTTGTGACAGTGGCGACGAGGTGGTATGTGGATTTTGCATCCAGATCTGCAAACAAAAATGGCATAAAGAAGCCAGATACTCTTTCCTGTTGAGCCAAAGGTGTTTTACTACCTGATTTATATATTTCAACCTTAATATTTTCAATCTCTGCATTGTTCTGGTTTACTACGATAACTTGACCGTATGCTTGAAAGGCAGATTGTTGGGGAAAAATGTCAGGTGTTGAGTCTGGTAGTTGAGGAGTATTGGTTGGAGTATTTGTTGGGCGAAAGACAAATTGACGTAATGAGTATTTTTTTGTAGGAACTGGTGGTGCGGGAGTGTTGGTAGGAGCTGGAGATAGTCTGGGAGGTATAGTGGGCCGAATGGAGGGAGGTGGGTTGTCTGCATGGCGAGTCGGTGTTGGTGTTGATCCGGCTGGGGTTGTAGGAGTCGGACCCGTTGGCCTGTTTGTTGGAGTGGCAGTTGGTTGAGGAGCTGTTCCAAGACGAGTTTCTATAGCGACAGGTTGAACATTACCGCAATATTCATTAAAGGCATGACCACATTGGCAACTATCTCCACATTCAGCGTCTGATGCTCCTCGGGATATAGCTGTATTGCATTGACTGGGTGCGCACCAAAGTCTTTCCCAATAACCAATACATTTAGTAAACTGTCCAGTACGGGCAACTTCATAACAACAAGCTGGGACATATCCTGCGCAGCCTTTATCTGCTCGCCCTCCTGGTCCATCTCCCATACATGATTGTGGATTGGGTGCTTTGCTATCTATGTTTAACTCATCGTATCCATAACCACCGCAATAAGGAGCGCGACTGCATATTTGCTCTCCAGGTATTTCATAGTATCCATTTTTACAATAAGGTTCGAGGTTTGTTTCTGCGGATACGAAGGTAGTTATGAAAAGAAAGCTGGTGGATAAGATTATTAGCAATATTTTTCGCATGGTTTAAGTATAGGCATAATACTCGCTTAAGGCAAGGCCATTCATTGCATGAAAGGCCTCGCTTTGTCTTGTTCGCTTCGTGTATAATAAATTTATGTGGTTCTTTATAAAGAAGGGTATAGTTGTTTCTGGGGTGGCGGGGATCTGCCTTGGCTTTGCATATTTGGTTGAAAGTTACTATGTACAAAGTGAAACAAAGTTAGTTGATTTTATATTGATTCCTCTAGATTTTGTTAATAAAATATCTGCTTGATGTTATTTAAATTACAAAAATATGTTTTTGATGAAAAAGATGCTTTTTTGGTTCTTTTTGGTTCATTTTTATTAGGGAGTAATCTATTTACTATTTCAACTGCTCCGTTTAGATTTGACTCATTAGTTACACTGTTTTTGTTTTTATTGGTGAGCAGGATAACAAGTGCACATTTACAGTCATTTACGTTTTATGCAGTGATACTTATAGGACTGTATGCATCAATATTACTATCTCCTGCCACTTTGGCTCTCTTTTATCTAATATTCTTATTAGCACTTCGTAAATTATTTCTAATGTGAATAATACTTCTATTCGCGCAATAGCCATATTAGCGGGAACCACAATTGGAGCGGGTATCTTTGCAGTGCCTTACGCAATAGCTCAAATTGGCTTTATTCCAGGACTCCTGTATTTATTAGTAATTGGAGGCTTGATGATTTTGCTAAATTTGATGTATGGAGAGATTGTTTTGCGGACCAAAGGTGATCATCAACTCACGGGCTATAGTCAGATATATTTTGGTAAAAAAGGCAAGATGATCGCTACATTGGTAATGTTGGTAGGCCTGTATGGAGCACTGCTGGCATACTTAATTCAGATTGGAGTGTTTGCCTACGGGTTGCTTGGAGTTGGTTCACCACTGATCTGGAGCATGGTCTTTTTTAGTATGATAAGTCTCGCGGTGTTAAAGGGAGTGCGTTTTGTAGCTAAGCTCGAAACTCTACTTCTTGGAGGCTTGTTATTGCTGCTTTTAATGTTGCTAGGTGGTTCATTAGTGAGACTTAATCTGGACAATTTTACAGGGTTTAACCCTGTAAACATCTTTTTACCATTTGGTGTTTTATTATTTGCTTTGACAGGTGCAACTGTAATTCCAGAAGTTGAGGAGTTAATGCGTCGACAGCATTCAAGATTAAAACAAGTCATCTTTATTGGAAGTTTTATTCCATTGGTGGTGTATTTTTTGTTTGCATTTGCTGTAGTTGGGGTAAGTGGTTTGGGAACCAGTCAAGATGCAATAACTGGCTTAGCGGGGCTATTGCCACAGGGAATAGTTGCGGGTGGGGCACTATTGGGAATAGTAACTATGGGAGGCTCTTTTTTAACCTTGGCATATATCTTAAGAGAAGTATGGTACAGAGACTATCATTGCAATAGATTCACTTCTTGGAGTTTGGCAGTTTTTCCTCCTCTTTTATTATTTTTTGTTGGCTTTGCTTCTTTTTTTCAGGTTTTACAGATTACCGGAGCCCTTACTGGTGGAATGACGGGAATACTAATTGGCAGTTTATATCTTAAAGCTCTAAAATCTAAAGATTGGACATCTGCATATAGTCTTAAGTTGCCTAAGGTAGTTGTCTTGGTTATTATTTTGGTCTTTGCTTTGGGAGTTTTTACTGGTTTCTAGGTCAGTCTAGGTCAGCAAAGTCATCTTTAATTTCTGTAATTTCATTCTCAATCGATGTTATGCGGTTTTTTAGCTCTTTTGCTAACTTAAGGCCGCGCTTAAATAAAGGAATTCCTTCTTCTAAGTTGATTTCTTCGTTCTCGAATTTTGAAGTTATCTGCTCTAGCTCGGCAAAATCTTCAGATAGTTTAGATGGCTTAGTTATTTTATTCATTCAATTTTTATGACTGTCGAGTGTATTTTACCATCTGCAACTATAGTGTACATATTTTCATTACTTTTTAACTGAGACTTGCTGCGTAATATTTTCTTATCTTTGGTGTATGCAATACTGTAGCCCTTTGCAAGGAGATTTCGGTAGTCAAGATTTTGTAATATGCGAATAAGAGTTTCTAGCTGTTGGCTCTTTAATACTAATTTGTGTTTAAAGTTTGCATACTGATTAGTAAAGTTTACTATGTGCTTTTGCATACGGAATAGATATTGGTCGACGTGATTCTTAAGTTGAGAGATGGACTGGAACACTCGTCTTTTTGATTCACTAATAATGTCATTTAATCCTAATTCAATTAATCGTGCTTGACTTTGAATGTGCGTAAGTAGTTCTGATCGCTGGCGTACGATTAATTCTGCGGCATTGGAAGGAGTTGACGCACGAAGATCCGCAGCAAGATCTGACAAGCTAATATCCTCTTCGTGACCTACTGCACAAACTACGGGGATCTTGGAAGTAAATACAGCTCGCACAACAGCTTCATCATTAAATGACACTAAATCTTCTAAGTTTCCTCCGCCACGAGTAAGCACTAATAAGTCTAAATTAAGATTGTTCTGGTTAAAATATGTAAAAGCACGAATAATACTTTGAGTGGAATCAGCTCCCTGCACGGAAACTGGATAAAAATATATCTTAAGTCCACCCATGCGCTCAAGCAGAATTTTAGCAAAATCTGAGTAAGCACGAGAACCTTTGGCTGTGATAAGTCCAATTCTTTCAGGAAATTCTGGAAGTTGGCGTTTACGATTTGGATCAAATAATCCTTCTTTCTCTAAGCGTTGTTTTAATTTTTCAAAAGCAAGAGCAAGCGCGCCAGTCCCTGAGGGACTAATCTGGTTAGCAAAAATACTAAAACGGCCTGATTTTTGATATAACCTGGGAGTACCGATAATTTGAACAACCATCCCTTCTTCAAGTTCTCGATGATTACTAATGTTATATATGGTCCCAAACACCTCGACAGTTGCTGCGTTGTCTTTAATAGTTAAAAATATCCATTTATTTTGACTAATTCTAAACTGACTAATCTCTCCCTTGACGTTAACCTCGCCCATGGTTGAGAGATAGACATTGATTAGCTCGTTAAATTCTGAGACCGAGAGCACTCCTTTGTTTTCCACCTTCATATTGTAACAAAGTGTTATGATTATGGACATGGTGAAGGATAAATACAGCGCGGTGTGGGTATCGCATTCCTCTATTGGTAATTTTTTACAGTGTCCCCGAGCTTATTATTTGAATAATGTTTATAAAGATCCAGATACGGGTCATAAGATAGTTCTCATGAATCCCAGTCTGGCACTTGGCCAGGCAGTACATACTGTGCTTGAGGAGTTATCTGCTCTACCAGTGAAGGAGCGCTTTCGTGACTCATTGGTCGATAAATATGATATGGCTTGGAATACGGTGACTGGAGAGCTTGGAGGATTTATGGACAAAAAAGAAGAGCAAGAATATAAGAAGAGAGGAATAGAGATGCTGAAAAGAGTTGAAAAAAACCCAGGTCCTCTTGGTAAACTAGCAGTAAAGATTAAGCGTGACTTGCCATATTATTGGTTGTCTGAGGAAGAGAATATTATTCTTTGCGGCAAAGTTGATTGGCTAGAGTATTTGCCAGAGACGAACTCAGTTCACATCATAGATTTTAAAACAGGAAAAAATATGGAAGATGGTAAATCATTGCAGTTGCCTATTTATTTACTATTAGTACATAATTGCCAGAAGCACAAAGTTACTAGGGCAAGTTATTGGTATCTTGCAAAATCTAATGATCTTACTTCTAAAGAGCTACCTAAACTAGAAGTGGCATACATGCAGGTATTAAAAGTGGCAAGGCAAGTAAAAAAAGCTCGGGAAAAGGCCGAATATATTTGTCCCAAAGGTGAAGGAGGGTGTTTTTTTTGTCGTCCGCTTGAGGCGATCTTAAGGAAAGAAGCTAAATTTGTAGGAATAGATAACTATCGTCAAGATGTATATATCTTGCCACGCGAGCCACAAGAATTAGAAGAAGAAATCATCCACTAAGCGAAAAAAGTTCCAACAACATAGGCAATAGTAGCAGAGAGCGCTCCTAAGAGCATGACTTCACCAAATGAGCGAATTGGTGATTCCTTGGTTACCTTTAAGCGTAGTGAAGCTAATATAACTAGCGCTACTCCAGTTGCTAGTATAGAGACAATAAAGAGACCGTTGGTGCTCTTAATTAATACATAAGGAGCAAGAGGTATAAAACCAAAAACTAGAAATGAGCTAGTAGTTATAAGCCCAGTTATTATAGGGTTTTCACCTAATGGATTTGCTATTTCTAGTTCATAGTGCATCATAAATTCAGTCCACCACTCTTTATTCTTTTGGAAAATAGTTGTTAAGGTTTTTGCATCGCTCATGTTAAATCCTTTTTGTTGCAGGAGCTCTGTTGTTTCGGCAGCCTCCATATCTGGATTGGTGTCTACCTCATGGCGCTCTTTGTTGCGTTCTGTTTTGTATACATCTTGAGCAGATCTCACGGAGAGAAAATTGCCAAGACCCATGGAAGTTGCATCGGCAAAAAGGTTAGCAAAGCCAAATAATAATACAGTAACGACTGAGCCAGTAATTAAGTTTTCACCTGTCTGGGCACCAGAAAATCCTGCGACTACGGCGAAGGTGGTAACTATTCCGTCGATTCCTCCATATACAATCTCTTTTAGATATTGGGAGAAGGGAGATATTTTATGTTCCTGAGATAAATGCAACTTGAGTTCTTTGAGTTCTTTGCTGGAATAGGTCATGTTATGATTATACTGTACAATATAGGATGTCGAAAAGCATTAGATTATTTTTAACAGGTTTTGGAATGGGTACTGCAGATATTATTCCAGGAGTGTCTGGGGGAACTATGGCGTTTATTTTTGGTATCTATGAAGAGTTGTTAGATAGTATTAAAAAGGCAACGGGTGAGGCTCCCAAAATGTTATTTAAGGGCAAAGTTAAAGACGCTTATAAAACAGTTCCATGGGCATTTTTATTACCAGTTTCAGGTGGTATTTTTTCGGCTATTTTGTTACTGTCAAATTTACTGTCTTTTCTTTTGGATACACAAGCGACCTTTGTTCGTAGTTTCTTTTTTGGATTAGTTTTGGCGTCAGGATATATTGTTAGTCGAAGAGTCAAGGTGTGGACTATTTCGAATGTGATAAGTATGATTGTTCTTTTTGTGGGAGCCTTTGAGTTGGTGGGGCTTATTCCGGTTAGCACACCCGAAATATATTTAGCTTTTTTCTTAAGTGGGGCTTTGGCAATTTGCGCAATGATCTTGCCTGGTATTTCGGGAGCTTTTATATTGGTTTTGTTGGGCAAATATGATCAAGTTTTAAATGCGGTTGTTCACCTGGATATTGTTATATTACTTTTGGTTATGGGTGGGGCAGTGTTGGGTCTTGCTATGTTTTCGAGGGTTTTGAGCTGGTTGTTTGCAAAACACCATGACTTAACAGTAGCTGGATTAACTGGTCTTATGTTAGGGTCAATTAGAAAATTGTGGCCATGGAAAGAAGTGTTGCAAACTGGAATTGACAGACATGGAGAGATTGTAATATTGCAAGACTCTAATATTTTACCAAAGACTATAGACGTATCAGTAATAGCTGTGCTTCTATTGGTAACACTAGGAATAGTTTTGCTTATTAAATTAAGCAGCTTCAATAGAGATAAATAAATTTTTGTCGCTATTTAGTTTTAGTGCTTTCTTTGGTAGCTTCTTTAATTACCTTCTTAATTTCAGCTCCTGCTTTGGTTGCTTCGACTTTAGCCTTACCAATGACCTCTTGAGCTTTAGCACGGTTTTCTTGCTTAGAGAAGAAAACTGCTGCGGCTCCAGCTGCAGCTCCTAATAACATTGCAAATAATCCTCCTTTTTTTGCCATAATACTCACCCCCTATTAATATTAGTATAACACCGAATTAAAAAAATTGACAAATTTTGACTTTGAGTATAAAATAAGTGAATCGTGACTAGAAATTTACAACTTAGTATTCTCCTTATTAACCTCGCTTAACGCGGGAGATTAAGGTAGTTACTAAAGCTGTAATTATTTATTAATATCCCGCTGACACCAGCGGGTTTTTTATGGAAAAAATAGTATATACCAATGAAATAACTTGTCCATTCGTTTCAGAATTTGTTAACTGTGATGAGTGTGGTTCTCCTAATTTCAGCATAGACAGTCAAGGGGAAAGATCATATAGCAATAAAGTGCCAGGTAGATGTGACGATTGTGGTTATATATGGGGAATTAAAGTTGATCCAACAATGGGAAGAGGTGATATTAATGATTAATTATCAAGAAGAAGCACCCGAACCAAGATGTGAAATTCCACAAACATTAGATCAAGTTCGTGCGCATCAAGGTTCATCTGTTGGATTGGAAAATGTAGTAGGAGCTATTCCAGAAGGTGACGACTTTGAAATTTTATGGGAATGAAGCATGAATATACTATCGGAAATCAACACCCGGTGTTAACACCGGGTGTTAGTGTTAAGGGGTGTCTTCGCCTGATACTTCAGTACCAGTATCTATTACTAAGTCTCTTACCTTAATAACTCTTTTTAGCAGATCGTAATATGTAAGTACCTCTTTTATATTTAATATCCAAGACATAAATGCGTAAGCTAAAAGACCTATGAGGGCAACAGTTATGGTAAATAAGAATAGTTCAAGTGTTCTAGTGGTATCAAATACAAGCTGATCAAGAAGTTTCTTTGGTATTTGGAGAAAAATAATCATGGCAAAAGTTGCAATGGCCATTTTTAATGGAGGGACGAATAGTTGGTATTTATTAAAGCTTTTAACTTTTTTGTTAAGAAGATATATAAGCAGTGTGAAATTTACTACTGCACCAATAGAAGCAGATAGTCCAAGTGACCAAATTGGTAAATGCAAAACCTGAATGAAGTAAATACTAAGACCAGAATTAATAAGCACTGCTATTGTTGAAGTTGTGACTGGTATCTTAGAGTTTTGTAAGGAAAAAAATGCTCGAATAAGAAGATGCACGCTGGCTTGTGCAAAAAGAGAAACCGCGAAGAAAGAAAGAGTCATTCCGGTTAAAACAGTTGCATCCCAGTCGAAAAGATCGGCCCCAAAGACTAGTCTTACGGCGGGGATACGCAAAATTACTAAAATTGCCGATACTGGTAGAACTAAAAACAACACCTGATGCCAGGAGGCAAGAAATATTTCTTTAAATTTACTGGAGTTTCTTGATTGAGAAAGTGTTGGTAGTGTAGCCTGAGCAATTGCCAATCCAAATAATCCAACGGGTACTTGTTGAAGATGCTGGGCAAAAGTAAATACAGTAATACTTGAGGCTCCAATTAATGAAGCTAAGACTAGATCAATTGTTGAATCAATTTGGGCAATGCCTAAGCTTAAGGTGCGAGGTCCGGCTAACTTAAAAATTTTACGAACACCGAGGTTATGAAAATCGAAAGAAAAAATGTGCTTATATCCCAGTGAAGTAATCTGGGGAATCTGGATTGCTAGGAAAAATACTGCTCCTAAAACTACTCCAAGTACGACGCCAAATAATCCCAGATATGGACTAAAGAAGATTATTCCTAAAATAGTTCCTAGGTTGTAGACAATAGGAGCAAATGCTGGGAGAAGAAAATGCTTGTACGATTGTAATATAGCGGTCATGAAGTTTCCAAACAGCAGGGGTAAGACTTGAGCGACGAGTAGTACCCTGGTGAAAAACATCATTTGTTCAACCTCTGGTTCAGAAAAACCTGGAGCTAAAGCTTGAGTTATGGGTTTTGTAAAAATTAGAAGAGGGATTAGTAAAATAAGGAGCATTAAGGAGGCAAGATTAATAACTGAGGAGGCAATATGAAAAGCTTCTTTTTTCCTGTGTGTTGTAAGGTATTTAGAAAAAACAGGTATAAATGCTGTGGATACTGTGCCTATCACAAGTACCTCAAAGATTAGACTTGGAACACGGAAACTAGCGAAATATACTCCTAGCTCATCTGCTGTAAAACGTCCAGATAATAGTCTGTCACGAACCAATCCTAGTGTTCGAGAGGCAAACACAGTTGCCATAATGATCGCCGCAGCAGAAAGAATATTAGTCTGTTTTCGCGAAACTAAGCTCCGGACCGTAGATACAACTTTTTGTAGCATTATTAATTTAGTATATCACCTTGACCACCAGCCTACAATTGAGGTAAAATGCAGTTATTAATTAGTCATGCCAATAACGAAATCAGCTAAAAAAAAGGTGCGTGTTGATCTAACTAGAACAGAGGTCAACTATCGCGTGAGGCGTTCATATAAAACGGCAGTAAAAGAAGCTCTAGAAAAAAAAGATGCTGAAAGCTTAACCAAAGCATACTCAAAGTTAGATATGGCAGCAAAGAGAAATGTAATACATCGAAACAAGGCGGATAGATTGAAATCAAGACTAGCTAAGAAATTAGTTGTTAAAAGTTAGTTATTAAAAGGTGTTGTTAGAGTGTCTGCCCAGATTAATCTTTTACCAAAAAAGGGATTTGCAAACTCCGCGTTAGGAAGCATTCTTGAATTTTTCTCAACATATGGAAGGTATATTATTGTTGGAACCCAGCTAATTGTTCTAATTGCGTTCTTTTCTAGGTTTAAACTAGATCGAGAGTTAACTGATCTTCGAGATGCAGTGGACCAAAAGAAGGCGATTATTACTGATTTGCAAATTTTTGAGTCAGAGGTTAGATTATTGCAGCAACGTCTCAAAAATATTCGCGATCTAAAACAAGGACATGATTTTGTACGAGACACGCTATCGGTTGTTAAAACTGTGTTACCTCCAGGCACCGTCTTAGAAGATTTAAATATACAAGCTTATAGCTTTGGTGTTGATGGAATAAGTCAAGACCAACAAGCTTTTGCAGATTTAATAATAACGTTACGCAAATCTGAGGAGTTAGATAATATTTTATTTAGTAACATATCTAAATCTGCAGATTCAGAAATAATAGAATTTAGTTTTTCTGCTGACATGAAAGATTATTCCCAGCAGAATCCTGAAGGTTCCGGAGTTTCAGCAGAAGGTGGAGTGGTACCTGTATTAGAAGGAGTAAATGAAGAATTATGAGCACTCTTGTTAATAAAATAGAGTTAAAAATGCCACGCATTCCTTATTATAAGTTGCGTAAGTCATTTCAATCTAAGCATAAGCATGCATATATGATGCTTATTCTGTCTTTATTTACAATGTCTTTTTTTGGTCTATTTGCACTACGTCCAACATTGGTGACGATAGCTACATTAAATCGTCAGATTAAAGATAGTAGAGAGATAGATCGACGTTTAACAGAAAAACTTAATGTTCTAGTACAAGCACAGGCAGAGTATGAAGTAATTGCCCCTTTTTTGTCTAAGATAAATCAGGCAATACCAGAGTATCCAGAGTACACAGAGCTGTTGGCAGATCTTGAGGAGATTCGCGAGGCTAGTGGAAGTGCTGTGTCTAAATTGGGAATAGGAACGGTTGAAATAAAATCTAGTATTCCAGGTCAAGTGGATTTGGCCGTAGCTTCAGAAGGGGGATATCTTTCGCTAGAAGACTTTATAAATTTGTTGTTGACTAATGAACGCTTGTTGACAATTAATTCTCTTGGTTTTAATTCTAAAGAAGAAAATGTGCTAGATTTATCAATGGATGTCAACGCGCCGTATACGCTTCTTAAAGACCAAAAGCCTCAACAACCCACCAATGAAGATGAGACATTACCCATAGAAGGGGATATAATTAAATAACTATGTCACAACGCGAATGGTTATTATTGGCAGTGTTTACTTTCATAAGTATATCTGGTTGGATAACTTATGAGGTTTATCATTCGCTATCTACATCATCTATAGATAGTGTTGACGAATCTATTATGCAACCACTGAATCCTGAGCTGGACAAAGATACGGTCATTAAATTATTAGATGAAAACTAGATGCTAGAGCATAAACGGAAAGTACCAACTCTACTTGGTTTAGTTGTTTTGTTACTAGGTATAGGTGGCGGAATCTTCTTTGCTGAATATAGTCTAGATTTTTTTTCAACAGGCAAGATAAATAGTGAACCTGTAAACATTAGAGTATCAAATACTACTGATTCTTTAGCTTCCATATCTTGGTTAACGGAGGCAGCTACGGAAGGGAATGTTAAGTATGGGTTGTTTGATAAAACTATTGGTAATACCGCACATGATGATCGAGTTTCAAATACTAACTTAGATAAATACACTTTACATCACGTTACTATTCGTGGTTTAGATCCAGAATCTAGGTATCAGTTTGTAATTACTGCCGATGGTAAAGAATATAATGACGATGGGAAACCATATGAATTTGAAACTTTTGCTGTTGCTACTTTAAGTAAGTTAGGACCAGCTACTGGAGAGGTTAAACTTGTAAATGGCCAACCAGCTACTGGTTCAATAGTTTTTTCACAAATTAGTGGAGCAACTTTGCTTTCAACCTTGGTAGGACTAGATGGTAGTTGGGTTCAGCCTTTAAATATTGCATATGATGTAGGAAGTAAACAACCCGTATTAGATAACGAAGCTAAAACTTTGAACTTGTATGTTTTATCGCAAGACGGTAAGGAATCGCAGGTTTTAACAGATACAGATCATGATTTTCCTGCCCCGGCTATTGTTATTGGTCAGCGATATAATTTTCTTACTCAAAAGACTAGTGCTGTTGAGACTGCAGTTTTGGGAGATTCTACAACTGATCAGGCTTCAGGTTTTGCGATTTTGCAACCAACGGATAATCAGGCTGTTGTCTCCGTGCGCCCATTAATTAGAGGTAAGGGAAAACCTGGTCAAAAAGTAACTGTTATTGTGGAATCAAAACCACAAGCGGCAGTGGTATCAGTGGATGAGCGAGGTGATTGGCAGTGGACACCATTTCGTGAGCTTGTAGCCGGTTTGCATACAGTTACGGTAAAAACAGTGGGCGCTGATGGTGAAAATATATCTGAGGCTAGACGTTTTATTGTATTAAAAAGTGGGTCACAGGTATTAGCTGAATCTACCCCCTCAGCCTCGCTTACCCCCTCCCCCTCCGTTGTTCCTACGGTGATATCTACTCCAACACCAATCTTTTCAAGTCCCACCCCTGCTACAACCGAAGGTACACCTATATCTGGAAATGCCACTTATACCTTAGTTCTTGTTGGCTTAGGTTTTGGATTGTTGTTAGTTGGATTTTTTCCCAAACTGTTGTTAAGAAAGTAATCTTAATTTCCAATACTCATCCTTTCTGGAATACGCAAAATACATTCCTGGAATGTACTAGGTTGACATACCTGGTACACATTCATTTTTTATCCTGGATAAGGTGCTTTATTTTGTGAAGCTCACGTTGGTAGTCAACTTGGTTGAGAGTGAAATCAATAAATTCCTGTGTGGAATTAAAGTAATTTAGAAGTTTGTTTTTTTTAATAAATTTTCTGCTATCAACTCCTATGTAGTCTCTATATGAGTTCCATGTATAGTTTTTAAGTTTGTCTTTTTTATCAAGTAGGTATGATGTAAGAGGATTTATATGTATGTATCGTGCAACATGTATAAATTGCTCATCATATTCAATCAAAGAACCTTTAAATGGAGATTGGTAAACTGAACCAGCACGTTTGGTTTTTATGTTCAGGTAATGTGCATAGCTACCTTGCAACTTTCGAATAAAATCGCTAATTCCATTGTTAACATTCTGCTTCGCAAGTATATGATAGTGATTGGGCATGACACAAAATGCATATACATTTACTAGTCTTTTACTGCTTTTGTACAATTCATCTAGGGTTTGTATTCTAACATTTTTTTCTAGCCTAGTATAATGTGAAAATCTAAGTCTTACATCTGAAAATGAATAGTATTCCACTAATTCAATAAATAACTTGTATTCTCTTGAATTACGAAAAATTATCTGTCCAGCGACGCTGCGATTAAAAACATGATAAATCTGGTCTGTAATCAGTGGAGTTTTTCTTATTGGCATGTCTCTTATGCAGAGTATAAGCAAATCTTACCAAATATGTCAACCTAGTACATTCCAGGAATGTACAGGAGTTATTTGTAATCCTCTGGATTGAGGTTGCAGGCGGGGTCGTTGAGATGACAGTCAATTAACTCATGGATTATTTCAAAAGAGTCGGTAACGGGAGATAATACCCAGCGATCGTATCGAGAAGTAGGAGGGTTATATAGCCAACCTGTTTGTTTCTCATCTCCTTGGTTTAACTCTATTTTTCTAGCAATATCTAGATCTAGCTCTGCAGCAAGTCTAAGTAATGTGACTGTTTCTGCTAAATCTGTATCGGACCTAAATGTGGCGCGTAGCTGTTTATATAACTCTTTAGTTTTAAAAGGGTTAATTAGTATAGATGCGTCAGATAATTTTGCACGAAAAGATTGAAGTATTATTTGTTGTCTCTGACTTCGGGCATAATCTGATCCTTCAAGTCCCTGTGCGTTGCGAGAGCGAACATAAGTTAGAGCAGTTTCTCCATTCATTTGTTGAAGGTTTTTGGTGAAAGTTACAGATTTGTAGCGGCAGTCATATTCTGGATCACCTTCACAGTTGTCGTTCTCTTTTCCTGGGATAGGAAAGCGCTTGTCAGTAAAACCTGCGGGAACATTTACTTCAATACCACCAACTATGTCTATTGCTTTTTCAAATCCAGCAAAATCTATTATAAATGCGTAGTGGATTGGCTGTCCAAGAACTTCTTCCGCGATAGATTTTGCAAGTGTATATCCACCACCAACTTTCTTTTCTTCTCCGTAATGGTAGGCGCTGTTAATTTTGTCTTGTAGGGTTGGAGACCAGATGTCTCGAGGAAGTGAGACTACAAAAGTGTCATTTGTTATTAAATCGATGCTGATAAAAATTAATGTGTCAGTTAAATCAGAGCCAGCATGTTCACCGCCTGCTGTTCCCATTAATAATAAGTTAGTGCGATTTTGGTATGACTCTAGATTTTTTCCATAATCTTTTACCATAATTGCTCGCACTGCATTTGGGGTTAAGTTTTTACTCTCTAGCCAAGCAGTCCAGCTATTAATGGAATAAATAGCTAACATTAAAATAGCTGTGCCAATCAAGTAGGCTTTATATGGCGAAACCACACTCTTTATAGAGCTAAATTTTCGACTAAATCTTGGAGACATTCTTAATTATTTCTGCAAACAAATCTGGCTTTAAACTTGCCCCACCAACACCTACTCCATCAATGTCTGGTTGACTAATTATCTCCATAACGTTATCTGGTTTAACACTTCCACCATAAATGCCAATCTGTACATTGCTGTGTTGTTTTTTAATTTGACTTAAAGTCTCATTGGCATGAATGGGGCTATCTGCGCGACCTGACCCAATAGCTTCGATAGGTTCATAGAGAATCATTGCTACTCCTGATGGAATAGGAGTCTTTGGTGATTGCACGCAGAAAATAGGTTCAATGTTATTAGCTTTGGCTTGTTTAACTTTTAGACTAAGCATATCGTCTGTTTCTTCAAGATTTATTCTTCGCTCTGAGTGACCTATGAAGGAAAACTTAACATATTCTGCAAGTTGAGAAGCACATACTTCGCCAGTATATGCACCATCTCCAAATGAGCTAAGATCTTGACCTGCTAATTCTAACTGCATGCTTAACTTATGTATAACCTCGAACATTGGAGCGATTTGCAAAAAACTAGGCGCTAGTATTGCTTTAACAGTGCTTGTAGGATTATATAGAGCTGAAAAATCAGCTAGCCACAAAAGTGCATCTTTTGTTGTCTTATTAGATTTCCAGTTTCCAATTACGTATTTCATGAGCTGGTGTATACTAGATTACCTAGTGTTAATCATTATAGCTTATGAATAAGATATTAGAAAATCTAAACTCCGCGCAACAAGCAGCTGTCCGTCATGGAAAAGGACCCATGTTGGTGTTAGCTGGAGCTGGATCTGGCAAGACAAGAGTCTTGATACAGCGCATTGCATATTTGGTAGATAAACATGGTGTTGACCCTGGCCAAATATTAGCAGTTACATTTACAAATAAAGCGGCGGCTGAATTAAAAGAAAGAATAATAAAGTTGTTGGACTCAAAAACATCTAGTCGACCAACGGCTTCTACTTTTCATAGTTTTTGTGCGTCGCTGCTTCGTAAAGAAGGTCGCCACGTTGATGTATCACAAGATTTTGTAATTTACGATGATGGTGATCAACAAGGGTTGATTCGTAATATCTTAAAAGAACTCGATCTGTCTCCTAAGAAGTTTCGTCCAGGCTCAATTTTAGCGAATATTTCATCATCGAAAAATGAGTTAATAACGCCTGATAAGTATAGCCAGATGGCTCATGGAGCTTGGCAAGAAGTGGTGGCGAATGTATATCCAAAATATCAAAAAATGCTTATGGAAGCGGGAGCATTAGACTTTGATGATTTATTACTAAGGGCAGTTGAACTATTTAGAGAAAATCCAGAGATTTTGGATAAGTATCAAGAAAAATTTCTTTATATCTTAGTCGATGAGTATCAAGATACAAATACAGCCCAATACGTGTTGACAAAACTTTTGGCGAAAAAATATCAAAATATCTGCGTAGTGGGAGATTGTTCTCAGAGTATATATAGCTGGAGAGGGGCAGATTACCGTAATATCTTAAACTTCCAAAAGGCATTTTCCGAAGTTGCAGTTTATGAATTAGAGCAAAATTATCGTTCTACTCAGAACATATTAGATGCTGCACATGCAGTTATTGGTCAGAATACAACCCATCCAGTCTTAAAGCTTTGGACTGATAGCGTCGATGGAGAGCATATAAAATTATATGAGGCAATTAGTGAAAAAGATGAAGCAGAATATGTTATCCGGACCATGCTAAAGCTTCATCAGTTGGATCCAGATTTGAAAGCAAAGGATATGGTGGTGTTGTATCGTACTAATGCTCAATCTAGAGCTTTAGAGGAGATGTTTTTACATTACGGGATTCCTTATAGCTTAGTTGGAGGAGTACGTTTTTATGAACGAAAAGAGATTAAAGATGTCTTAGCAATGTTGCGGCTAGCTGTAAATACTAATGATATTATGGCGCGATTTAGAGTGGAAAAAATTGGCAAAAGGATGGCAAAGAAACTCTTGGAGTTTCTTGGGACCTCTGGCGAGTTAAAAGAGGAACTTACAACTTTGGAAATAATGGAGGAGATTTTTCAAATAACAAGATATCTTGAGAGATATACAGAGCATGACGAAGAAGACCAGGCGAGACTGGATAATATTCGTGAGTTAAAATCTGTGGCAGCAGAGTATCCTAATTTGGTTAACTTCTTAGAAAATGTGGCGCTGGTTGAGAGAGAGATCTCTTCTACGACCAAGAATGAAACACTAGTACGGGAAGGTCGCAAAGATGCTATAACTTTAATGACCTTGCATCAGGCAAAAGGACTTGAGTACAGAGTAGTTTTTATTGTAGGGATGGAGGAAGGGATATTTCCTCACTCTCGGAGCATAGACGATCTTCATGAGCTAGAAGAAGAAAGAAGATTAGCTTATGTTGGAATTACAAGGGCCAAAGAGAGACTGTACATGACATATGCGAGGCGCAGGATGTATTTTGGTCGTTATAACTCTAATCCAGTTTCGCGCTTTATTGCTGAGATCCCTGAAGAGCTTTTGGACTATGATGTTATTTTGTAGACTGGCAGAGAACTATGTTAGTAGAGCTAGCGTGGTAGGTGTATATCTCATCGTCAACTTTCAGAATAATTTTGTATCCAGGGGTAATTACTTGGGCGTAAGCTGTTTTTGGCGTGGGACATCCCAAACTTGAGTCTGACCAGTTTACAGCCTCAACTGATACTGTAGAAATATCCAGGTCTTTGATACCTGATTGAAGAGCAAGGTCGCCTCGAGCTTCAGCGACTAGATCTCCTTGAGTTTTATTAGCCGAAGGGTTAGTGAAGTCCACTTCTGGTTCAGGAGTATTATTGAGTGATGTATAAATGCTTTTTGTTTTAAATATTCTGTAACCGAATAATCCTAATGAGATAGCTATTATAACCACTAATAAGATTGGAACAATACTGTAAATGTATTTTAATTTAAACATACTGTATAGTATACAGTATATTTAATAATAGTTATGTTAAAAGTACTAGAGATAGGAAATAAGTATCAGCAGGAATACAATCGATTGGTCAAGCATCCTTTACAGACCTGGGAGTGGGGGGAGTTTCGAAAATCTACAGGAGTGAAAGTGGTGCGCAGAGGCATCTTTGAAAATGAAAATCTTATATCTGGTTTTCAGCTTACTATTCACAAGATTCCATATACTCATTTTACAATTGGATATCTACCCAAAGGAGAGCTGCCAACTAAAGAAATTCTTGAAGAATTAAGAGAGATTGGCCAAGATAATAATTGTTTATTTATTAAACTAGAGCCAAATATTCTTGCTAAAAATGTAAAAATAGATTCTTCACTTACAAAATCTCCTCACCCATTATTTACTAAGTATAGCTTTTGGCTTGATCTAACAAGATCTGAAGAAGAGTTATTGTTTAAGATGAAGAGTAAAACTCGCTATAATGTGCGCTTGGCAAGGCGCAAAGGGGTGGCGATAGTGGAAGATAATTCAGAAGCGGCATTTGAAGAATACCTAAAGCTAACAATGGAGACAACCAAAAGACAGCGCTTTTTTGCTCATACCAACGATTATCACCGTAAAATGTGGTCAGCTCTGCATCCAATTGGCATGGCCCATTTGTTAAAAGCTTTTTATAAGGGAGAAACGGTTGCCTCATGGGTCTTATTTTTACACAATGATATTTTATATTATCCATATGGTGCATCTAGTATTAAGCATAAGGATACAATGGCGTCTAATTTGTTAATGTGGGAAGTTATTCGTTGGGGTAAAGAGCATTACGCAAAACTTTTTGATATGTGGGGAGCACTGGGTCCAGATCCGGATCCCAAAGATTCTTGGTATGGATTTCATCGGTTCAAGGAAGGTTATGGAGCTACTCATGTTGAATTTGTGGGGACCTATGATCTAGTCTTAAAACCAGTCTTATATAGACTATATAATCTTGTTTTCATCCTCCGCCAGCTATATTTAAAGCTTAAAAGCTCTCTCTAGATTAGCTTGATTTAACAACCCCTTAGTAAGGTTAAGCCTTACATGTAGTTATTGAAGAAGTCTTTAGGAGTTAAGACTTTCTGAGGAGCTAAGAATTTTTCTACTGCAGGTGTTAGAAAATGCTTTTTATCGAGCGTGATTAAGTAGCTTGATTTTACTAGTTTTGCTTCAGCTAAGATTACAGAATCTTTCTTGACAATTACTTTCTGAGCTTTATTTATAAGCTTTGTATCTGGATATTGTTTGACTATTTTGATTTTACTTAGTAACTTATGGAACCTTGCTAAATGGTATGAGTGTAATTTACTATTAATATTACGTTCAACCTCTGTCAAAACAACAAGTGATGTTACTAACTTTACTTTTCTTAGTGTAAAGAGTTTAGCTGAACCACCAGTGAGAGAATTTACTGCAGTGAATATTACACTTGAGTCAAGGAAAAGAGATTTCATTTAGAGCTGGTCTTCTTTTAACCATTTTTCGATCTCTGTTTGGCTAAACTTACGCGTAAATGGTAGTAAATTAGGGTCAATATAGGTTTTTTGGTAGATCTTGTCAACTGTTTCTTGTAATTTAGTGAGATAATCTATATCTACTAAGGCAATCCACGGACGACCACTTTTGGTTAAGACAAATGTATTTTCTCCATTTACTTTCTCGGCTAGCTTACCAAGTTGGTTTCGCGCCTCTGTTATTGGCATGACATTCATGTTCATAGTTAGATAATTGTAACAAGTTTACTAAATAATGTCAAGTATTATGTACTGAGTTATGTACATTTATATTGGGTTGCAGTAGTTTTATTTACTCTAACCCTTGGGGTTGGATTATTTCATAGGACTTCCCACAAACATAAGTTCAAACTTATTATGTCAGAGTATTAACGTGAAAGCGTATAACCGAAGATTAAATTATTTCTTATTTATGAAAATCAAGAATACGAACGAGACAATCGGAAGAACATAAGATAGAAGAAGAATATTACCTCCAATAGCAATTAGTATAGCGGCAATTATAAATAGGATAAGTCCAGATATTGATGCAGGAAATGCCCAGGACTTTTCTTTTAATAGACCAATTACACCAGGAACCAATAGCGCACTACCTAAAATTGTTATTAGGGCAGAGATTGAATTATAAGGATTTGGAATAAAAGTCTCAGTTGGTTGCTGATTGGAGCCTAGTGTTCCAAATCCACTCAAAAATCCGTACAAAGCAGTTAATGACAGCAAGAAAGATGTTGTTTTCCTCATTATTTACATTAAATCAAACTCATAAATATTTGTCAAATAAAATAACTGTACCCATTCATGATTTAACAAAAGAGCTTAGTATTCAACCTCTTTTGTCATTCCCATGAAAATGGGAATCCAGAAAGATGGATCCCCAATTAAGTTGGGGATGACAGATAAAGTATAGAGCTTGGCTTTAGAATTGGGTATAATCGCTCACTTAAGGTAAGATTCCTCCTGTCGGCGGATAAACTTCCATTTCGTGAAGGGCCTCGCCTTTTTCGCTCATAAGAGAGGACCACTTGATAGGGTTGATTTTGACAGGCATTATGCAGGGTTGCAGTAGAGCTTGTATTCACAGTGTTTGCAGAAGAAGTGTTTTGAACAGGCATAGTTTGAATTTTCCATTTCATCCACCAATTTAATAATATTCTCTTTGCTGGTTTTAAGCTCTTCAGTGGAGCGAATGGTGGTTAATTTCTGCTGGTTTGCAAAATAGTAGAGTGACAGTTTTATATTTTGGGGCTTTTGGAGGAAAAGAGGATGATGGACTTGAGTTGCGGCTAATGCATAAATAGTTAACTGCTCGTCTTTGTCTACTTGTCTTTGTGTGGGGACTTTGTTTGATGTTTTATAGTCAATTATTTCGATTTCTCCACTTGGTAGAACATCGATCCGATCAATTATCCCACCAATTTTTATAGTTGGAGTTAAAGGAAGAGTGAATTTTTCCTCTAGGGCTTTTGTATAAATTGGTTGAGAATGTGCTTGATCATAAAAGCCCGATAGATATTCTTTGGCAGAGCTAAGATTTACTTGCTCTTCCTTTTTGTTTTTAAAACCAATTGTCTGCCAGTTTGATTCTAGAAACTGCAGCAACTTATCTTTACTGTGTGGATTGTTGTTGATTAGATATGTATAGTAGTCTCGCAAAGTAGTATGAATATTGGTGCCAAAGATTAGCGCAGGAGAAATGAGTGTAGGGACCTTCAGAATATACCGTAATTTGTAATGCAATGGGCATAAGCGAAATGCAGAAATTTGTGAATAAGATAAATAGCTTACTTGATGATGGAGTTTGGCTGGCTCAACACTCTCAGGCGTTGCCTTCCATGATTCAAAAAAATCCAGTTGGTCTATAGCTGGATTCGTGGTTCTATAGCTTTCACCCAAAGCCTCTTGTACAAAACCAGATAATTTCTTCTCACGTTTATTATCTGCGTAGGATTTGCTGGCAGTAAAAAAAAGCTGGTCTTTAGCTCTGGTCATTCCAACATAAAATAAGCGGCGTTCTTCTTGAACATGAAAGTCTCCAGAAGGGAGTTTTTCTCGAATGAGCTCATCGGGAATAGGTATTTGCTCTCGCCGACTTGTAGTGGGAAATCTTAAGTTAACAAGATTGACTAAAAATACAACTTTAAACTCGAGTCCCTTAGCAGAGTGAACTGTTAATATATTAACCCGATCTTCAATAATCCAGTCGAGATCAGAAGCAGATGGAGACTCTCCCACCTCTAGAGAGAGTTCAATCCAGTTATTTATAGCATCTACTGATGCGTCTTCGTGAGAGGCTTCATATGATTTGAGTTTGTCAAAAAATTTGGAGATGTTTGTTAACTGAAGTTCATCTTGTAATGACTCAGGGTTTTTTGCGAGTTTGGCTAGTTGACCAGAGTCTGCGAGGAAATAGTATAAAATTTGTCCGCCCGTTTCACGTGGAACAAAGTTTAAGTGACGATGAATCATCGATATTATTATTGCCAATTGATCTTTGGTTTTAGTGCTTAAATTTGGTAGTTGCTGCGATGTGAGAGTTCGGTCATAGTCTATTGACTGGTATTGTTTGGTAACTTCTTCGCAGAGCTCAAAAAGCGAATGATTAGTTCGCTTTGCCCAAGTATTTAAAGCTGCCAAATCACGTCCAGGAATATTCCAAATTGGCATAGCTAATACTCGATAAAAAGAGGCAGAATCGTCAAAGTGTGCAAGGGTTTTAATATATGCAATTAGATCCCGAATTTCCTCTGTGCGAAAAAGTTGATTGGGTCCTAAGAACTGATAGGGGATGCCGTTTCGCTTTAAAGATTTAATAAATGGCTCACCATGACTATTTGCTCGAAGGAGGATGGCAAAATCGCTCCAGCTGTATTTCTGTTCTTTTCTTAATTTAGTTATTGTAGATATGACGCTATCTGCCTCTTGCTCTTCGCGGTCTGTAAAGAATAATTGAATGGGTTTTTGTGTTGCTTCTTTTCTGGTGGTTGTTAGGTTTTTATCGATGCCCAAACTTGCCTCAAGAGTGTCTGGGTCGTTGTGTTTGATGAGATTATATGCGTGGTCTAGAATTGTTTGAGTTGAGCGGTAGTTTTTTGTTAAGACAATCTGTTTAGAATTGGGATAATCTTTCATAAACGAGAGAATGTTTGAAATCGCGGCCCCACGAAATTTATACACTGACTGTGAGTCGTCCCCGACAACTGTCAGCAGAGGCTTAGTACCTTTAGCAGTTAACAGCTTAATTAGTTCATATTGAGCTATGTTTGTGTCTTGAAACTCATCGACTAAGATATGTTTAAAAGTTTGTTGGTATTGTTTAAGGATATCTGGCCTTGTACGTAGTAGTTCTAAGGTATTTGAGATAAGGTCTGAAAAATCCATTACACCATTTTGAATTTTAAGTTCTTCGTAAAAACTATATGCAGATGCAAGTTCTTTCCATTTGGAATTATCTTCACTTTTGCTGTTATTATTTACCCACTTACTGTACTGAGCCGTTGTAATGTCTTCATCTTTTAGTCTACTGATGTGACTAAGTATCCCAGAGATGAACTTGGTAGGATTGCCGCGAGGTCTGAAATATTTTAAAGACATATCCCATAGATGGTTCTGGATTAATCCAATTGCTTCAGCCTCAGCAATGAGTTTATAGCCAGGATTAAGGCCAATGTTTATAGCTTCATTTCTCAGTAGTCTATCGCAAAAAGAGTGAAAAGTCATAATCCAGGTCTGGGTATAACCATATGGAAGCGCTTGGTCAACTCGTTCTTCCATTTCTTTAGCGGCTTTTTCTGTGAATGTAACTGCAAGTATTTCTTGGGGTTGAGCTTTCTTCTCTATGATAAGACGCTTAATGCGCTCTGATATAACTGTTGTTTTACCTGTTCCAGCTCCAGCAATTATTAGTAGAGGTGTTTTATTATGATTTACAGCTTTTTGCTGTTCAATGTTTAGGTTTGTTTCTTGCACAAGAAGATTATATCAGCTAAGTTATATAATCAGCTGTATGAAAATTATAAACCTTGCATTATTCTTATATATTGTTTCAATCTTAGTTTGTCCCAGTGTATATGCACAACCACTGGATCCCTCGATTGAGGGCTATGACCAGGTTAAGACTCCGTTAAGACCAAGTTTAAAAATAGTTTCTCCTCAGACGGGAAGTACTGTACTGGGAAATAGGATAACAATGGAGTATATAGTTAGTGGAGTAAAGCTAATATCTCCAGAAGATGCAACATTAAATGTTCGTGGAGAAGGACACTTGCTTATTTCTTTTGCTAAAGCAGACATTTATGGACCTGAGGGAACGTTCCAGACATTTATACATAAATCCCCTATTATTTTTGAGAATATTCCAGAAGGTGACTACATATTAATTGTTGAAGTTGTAAAAAATAGAGGTGATAGTTATGAGCCAGCGGTTAAAGAAGAAGTTCAGTTTGCAGTCAGACACGTTGTTAAATTGTCGCCAACTCCACCAGCTACACCAACTCCTACTCCAGAAACAGCAACAAGTATAGTCATTAACAATAAACAAAATATATTGTTTGGTGTAGGTATTGTTTTAGTTCTGTTGCCGGCTACGTTTTTAATGTCTCGGGGGATTAGAAAAATAGGTTCGGATATGGTATAGTAGGCTCTCTATGAAGAGACAAATAGTCACGTTGTTAGTTCTCGCGATAATTGTTGTGGGAGTTGCATTTGGTATTACAAAATTCATAATGGGTCTTAGAGATAATCGTCAAGCTGGTATTAAAATTGTCTCTACACCTGTTGCTTCTGTTTTTTTTGATGATGATTTAAAAGGAAAAACCCCATTTGATCAAAAAATGTCGGCTGGAACTTATCTTATTAAGCTCACGCCTGATGGAACAGATATGACATCTTGGCAAAAGGAAATTAATTTACAAGCTGGGCTGATTACCTATATTAACCGCGAATTAGGCAAGAGTGAGCTATCTTCATCTGGAGAAGTATTAATATTAGAGAATACTGGAGAAGATAAATCTAGTATTTCAGTAATATCTACACCAGATGGTGCAACGGTAGCTTTAGATGGGCAGGAAAAAGGAACGACTCCTCTATTGTTATCAGATATTGAAGTTGGTGAACACACATTATTTGTGTTTGCTCCTGGTTTTCGGGACAGACAGGTAAAGGTAAATACAACTTCAGGACATAAATTAATTGTAGAAATTCAGTTGGCTCTCGTGAATGATGAGAAAGAAGCTACGGATTCAGCAACTACAGATTCAGAATCAAAAGATACTTCAGAAACATCGAGTTCTGGAGCAACTTTGAAAATCTTAGATACGCCAACTGGTTGGCTTCGCGTACGATTTGAGCCAACGCTATCTGCTTCAGAAGCAGCCAAAGTTGATCCGGGAGATGAGTTTGAACTTCTAGATGAAAAAGAAGGTTGGTATAAGATAGAATATGAAAAAGGTAAGGAAGGTTGGATCTCCTCACGCTACGCTGATAAGGCGGAATAATCTAGTATAGAATTTACATTAATATAGAGCTAGTCATGTAGGGTTAGTAGGTATTGCTGTAAAGAAAGGATTTAGAGAGGAAGGAATAGGTACCATTATGCTTAACAAGCTAAATTTATTACAAAGGGGAATATATTGATCAAATAATGATGCACAAGGAATTGTGATTTAG
>PFSB01000017.1 GCA_002788855.1 Candidatus Roizmanbacteria bacterium CG_4_9_14_0_2_um_filter_38_17
AGAGATTAATAAATTAGGAAGAAAATTAGCAAAAGGTTAGCAATTTGGATTGGATGTTACTTGATGCAATGAATGGCCGTTTGTTCGGATTCTCTCGTAATGCATAACGTAATTCGAATTGACTCATTGAAAATCCTACCATAATGTTGTCGTGAGTCAATGAATCGTTTTCGGTAGGAATTACTCATGAGTCAATACGGTGTTTGGACTATCAGTAAGGCCCACAGCTATTGCAGCTCCAACTAATCCTGGATTATCTATTTTAATAAAATTCATAGATTGTCCAGATAAATTTAATACTGTCGAAGACACAATATCTTTATATCCAGGAACTTCCCAAAAAATAGCTCCTTCGGTTATAATCTTATTTTGAACTTGCAGGGTTTGACCCTGTGGGTTCATTTCTAGAGTAGTTGAGAGGATAGCTCCGATTAGCTGGGCTGATCGGGTAAATAAAAGCTTAGCCAGCTTATCTCCTTTTAACATTTTCATGGCTAGTTGCTTGCTGTTGGCTATTTTTTCATTTGTTATTTTGTTATATATTAAAGGTAAATATTTTCCCGAAACCAATTTCTCAAAACTATTAATACCAGGTTCCGGACTTATTTTGTCTAGCTCCTCGTCAATTTCCGTCCAGACCGATAAATCCTTAACCTTAAGATTTCCCGCCTCGCAGTTTATTACTTGTTGATCTTCTCCAACTACCGCCAGGTTCATGCCCGTTCCCACTACAAGACTGGCAACCGGGTCATGGTTGATACCAGATAGAAATGTGGCCACCGTATCATTAAGCAGAACTATGCGCGGCACGCTGTAACCTCGAGAATGCAAAATTTTGATAAATTCTGCTCCAATATATTTCCCAACTAATTTTGGGACTTTGATACCTTTGGTCCAGTAAAGTAATTTGCCGTCCGCCGCTTCATTAATAAGCGTTACAAAAGAGAAAGTGAAGCCAATGGGGATATTGTCTAGGACTGGTTCTATCTGATCAATGATCTGGTTATAGAACTCTTTTGGTGAACATATATCTTTTGTACAAGGAACGTTTCCAGAAATAATTTTACCAATCACTGGATTAGAGCTGGAGAGAGTAACTCGCCCTGCCCTAAGATTGGATCCGCCTAGCTCAATGACTATGTATTCTCCAGGCTTTGGTTTGTTGTTAAAATAAATACAAGAAGGATAGTTGCCCAAGCCAGCTCCTTCTATAAAGCGCTTTCTAACTTCAAGAAGTTGAGCTTTGGAAAGCTTAAACTGAGATAAGTCTGCTTGCACGATTAAAGTATAACACCCTATGCTAAAATATTAACCATGCTAGACAATATTACAAAAGGGCATGAGGAATCTTTAGATAATCCAGGGATTGCAAGTGAACCTCTTCCAAAGACCGAAGCCCAAAATCCCCCCGCTGATGGAAATACATTATTTGTCTTCCGCCACGGGCAGACCCATCACAATATTAACAAGATATTCTGCGGTAGACATGATTCTAAGCTGACGGAAGAAGGAATTAAACAGGGAATGGAGTTGGCTTTGAGAATGAAAGATAAAAAGATTGATTTGGGTATATACTCCAACCTATCCCGAGCTAAAGATACCCTGGATTTAGTTTTTGAGTACCACCCAGGTACCCCTCAAGAAGCGTCAGATACACTTTTGGAGCGTGATTATGGAGATTTAACTAATACTTCCAAAGCTGAGCTTAATAATAAAAACCCCGAATTAACCCAGAAGTATCGCAGATCCTGGGACTTTCCTCCTCCAAATGGTGAATCACTAAAAATGGTCTGGGAAGGGCGAGTAAAGAAATTCTGCGAGGATATTGAAGATAGAATTAGAGAAGAAAAGATAAATATTGCGGTCTCATGCACAAACAATACGATGCGCTTGATAAGGATGCATTTTGAAAAGCTGTCAATTGAAGAAATGTTGTCTATTGAAAACCCCACCGCCCAAGACTACGCAGCGTATTTGATAAGATAATTATAAAAGTAAAAGGGGACGTTTCTTAAATGAGCTTATTATTCGTATATTTTATTATAATATTAAAGGCAAGGCCTTTAATATTACCTTAACCACTTTCAGAATTAGGCTTTACTTACAACATTATCTGATCCTTTGGGCTGGATACCTGATTTGGCTCCAAACTATATGACTGAGCTACCGGTAGATCCAAAGTGAGAGCTTTGGAAGGCGAAGCCTTTATATACTCCCTCCTAAATGCGGGATAACTTTTTATCTAAAGTTAATAACTTAGCACCCTTTTTCTTTGCAAGAACTAAATATGAAGCATCGTAAGCGGATACGTTGTGGTCTATGGCTGTTTTTAGAACATCTTTAAAGCCTATCGGTGCCTGTTTAATATTTAGAAGCTTGAAGGCAGAAAGCAAATTATATGCTTGTTTCTGACTTATTTTTTTGCGCATAACATTAGTTTTTAGAGCGTTTGCTATTTCGTAACTAAGTAGTATTGGCGCAATTAAGCTAATTTTCTGCTGTTGATATAAACTGAACAACTTCTGTGCTTCTGGTGTATTTTCGCTTGGTAAAAGAAAGGATAAAACATACGATGCGTCAATAACAAAAGTTTTAGTATTTTCTGCCATAGTCAATAGAGACGCTAAGTTCCTTTGTGCTAAATTTGTGCTTGATTGAAGCGCGAATTTGATTAATTTGGTTCACCCCCTCGGATTTCTGTTGATTAATATGGTCCTCTTTGTCTAAGTATATCTTATAAACTGCTGTTCTGATAAGCTCACCTACTGAAGAATCATTATTTTGTGCAAGTCCAACCAAATAATCCCAAGTATCCTGATCAAACAATATATTTGTGCGTTTAGTTAACATATATATACATATTAGCATACACATATACCGAGAGTCAAGCTCTATATGCTTGGATAAATGGGGTCAGCCACCATTTATGTCAGCAATAACCTCGGGGTTGCGGGAGGCTTATCATCCGAGCATTAACTTCATGGGCTTGAACTTGCGATTAAAAGGATCAACCATTAAGAGATAAGGGGACGTTTCTTAAGTGTACGCTTGACAATAAATGTTGCGTACACTATAATTTAGCCATTATGCCACAATTACTAACCATTACAGCTTTGCGAAAACAGCTATTCCCGGTAGCAGATAGGGTAATTAAAACCGGCGTTTCAGTTAAATTTACCAAGGATAATCATGTGTTAAAGCTAAGCGTGGAAAAAAAACCGGATAAGCTTGCAAACTTAAGGAAGCACAATGTCATTGTAGGCAATCCGGAAGATCTTGTTAATTTTAAGGTGTGGGAGTGGAATGAACCGGAAAACATCAAGTAAAAATGGTATTTATAGATACGCACGTATTATTATGGTTATTTGATAAGAAACCAAATTTCTTATCTAAGAGAAGCATCGGGCTCCTGGAGAATAATTCTATTATTTATAGTCCGATAGTTGAACTTGAGTTGCAGTATTTGTTTGAAGTAAAAAAAATAAAATCTCGCCCTTTTACATTAATAGCAGAGTTAGAAGAAACAATAAATCTGCAACTATCTACTTCAGCTTTTAATTCAGTTATCCAGCATTCCATCAAGAACTCTTGGACTCGTGACCCGTTTGACAGAATAATTACTGCTGATGCGCAGCTAAATAGATCTTACTTAATAACAGCAGATAAACTAATCCAGAAACATTATCGAAAAGCGCTTATTTGAGAGCTTATGCTAGGATTTAAAATCCTAAGCCTCTATACTTTGCACTGCCACCACCAGCGTCGCCCCAATAGTAATAGTAATTTGTAATCTTAAGCTCACCATTTATTCTAGCCAGCTCGATAATCATTCTTGACTCGACCAGTTCACCATATTCTCCTACAGCTGGACTCCATCCCTTGCGCTGTTCATCAACAATGACTCTGATCTCAAAATCGGCAGAGTTGCCATAGTCGATATTGATAATTTCCCAGGTATTAATTCTAAAGTTTGATCCTGCTGTGTTAAATAATCTGGGTCCTGTAGCATCAAGCCCCATCATGCTATTGTAGCTATCTATTTCACTGGGGAGCGAGGGCGCGGTAAACATTGATAGTAGCTCACTAACCTGTCTATTTATAATTGCAGTTTCAAAGTTTTTGATTACGCTAGATATTTGTTCATTTGCATTTGGAGTTGGACTAGCGGGGGTTAAAGTTGGTGTTATAAAAGGCACTGTAGGCTGGATAGGTGGTATAGGAGAATAACTGGCAGTTGGAATAATATATTCCGTTGGATTCGTATTCGCAGGATTTGTAATTAAACCACTGTCAGATTCTTCTCGTTTGGAATTAATAAACATAATTGTGGAAATAATACCAACAGCCACTCCACTTAGTAGTACTATAGGCAATAGTACTCGTATGTTCATATCTTTATAATAAGATTATAACATCAAATTAAGAGTTCGCCTCTTAATTAGTTGTTTAGCTGTTATAATTATTCTGTGAAAAACTATATTTTGCGGTTGCTAATGTTCTGCCTGATTAGTTTTGGAATTGTGTTGGTACTAAGCCTTGTTCTTGGAACTAATTCATTTAATAAATACTGTGCACAAGCTCAAGCTGGAGACTGGGGAGGAGCGCTGTCTGTCTATGGAAAAGAGCGCTCTGGGTTTTTAGGTTGTGAACTTAATACTTTAACTCTCAATTTTCCTGTTCTGCTCTTAGGTATATTTATACTGCAATACTTAGCTCAGATTTATTTAATAGTCATCTTGAAGAGACGCAGACTTTTAGTGCACGTCTGGATAATGGCAGTTATGATATTTCTACTTATTAGCTTAATCTATCTTTCAACAAGCATATTTCCTTACTTAGCTATTAACCCATTGGAGGGGCAGGTCAGGCTTGAACATGGGTCATTGTCTGCTCTGGAGATATTGAATGCGCCAAGTATTTATCGTTTACTTGATTTGGGCGTACTTCTTAACTATCTAATGCAGATGTTTTTTGTTTTCACGCTCCTATTTGCTGGTCCGCTTGTTGCAATTTGGAGTTTAAATAAGTTTGAGAAGAAACTTAAGCTCAAGCCGGGCATTAAGATGTACATCTATACTCTACTGTCATCTGCCTGTATTCATGTATTTATAATTGGCATATTACTACAGACACTTGTTTTTTGGAATTTCAGGCATAACCGCCCTCAAGTTGAAATAAGAGAAATGCCTCTTGCGCCATCTGTATTTGAAGCTACCATTCCAACTTTCAAACCACAATTTGTAGAAATTACGCTTCCACCTATAGAGGAATAAGTAATTACCCTTTAGGACAACTATCCACGAGCTGGTTGGCCCATAGATCAGATTGATTATCCTCTACTCCCAGCTTCTTAATACCCATTGTGTAGATATCACAGTAGTTTTGATCAGTGAATAAGCCGGTGAAGAACTCTCCAGATCCATTGCCGTCTGTGTTAAGAGATCCTATGCTTATAGATCTTTGTTTGGTAATTACAAAGACATCATACTTACTATTTGGTTCCAGTCCCCAAGCAGATCCCTTTGTCTTAACAGAGGTGGTGTTGGCAAATGGATCATACTGCTCTATCACAAAGTTACCCTTCGCCCCTGCACCAGAACGGCTTGAATTACTATCTTTCACAAATGTTATATCTTTATATGAAACATTTGTCTCCATTTCTGGGGCTCCAAAACTGGTGTCGTGACCAATGGGGGCAACGTTAACTGTCATACCTGCTCTAAATACAGACCCGTCTTTTCGGTAAGCTTTAGCCTCCAGCGGAAGCCGGTAATTGTCATTGATGCCAGATACGTACTTTGAGAGCTGTAGGTCTAGTACGAATGGTCTGGCATAAAGAGTTCCAGCTAGTACGCCTGATGCAGCATAAATCTCTAGCTTTTGTACCTCCCCTACTACTTTTACCTCGACTTTAATAGTTTTGTCTGCCGTGTAGGCTTTATTAGCTTCTGGGGTTATAAACTGGATTTTATCTTCATTCACACTACGGGGATTTGGATCTACTTTATTTACGCTCTTATTAACTGTGGCAGTTGGAAGAGGTTTGTTTGTTGAATTGGGATCGTATATGTCAGATGGAGGTGTTATAGTAACCTCATTCACAATCTCATTTGGCATCTGCACTGGAATAGCATCTTGAGCCGGGATACCCACAGGTGCACCAACTAAGAGCAGTACGGACACAAAAAATGCTTTTATAGCTTCAAACATGATTATCGTTTACTACTACTAATTATTTAAATAATCAAAATCTAATGATGGCAGGTTCGCTGGTTCCTCTAGTGTTCCTAGTTGTTCAGCCCTCAATAATGCTTCAAACTCACTGGCAAACCCTGCTAACTCTGTATCCATTAAATGGATACCCATACTTGGAAACTCATCTGCCAAAGTATCACCATCCACTCCCTCAAGTTTTCGTTCTATATAGGCAGAGACTTGCTCATAGAAATCACTATTGAGTTCTAACTCTATCTCTGATGCATATAGTGACTTAAGTATTTCTTTGATATTCAAGACTGTTCACCTCCTGTTTGTATTTTAATCAGCAGACTTTCAAACATGATTGTATTTTACATACAAATTGCACCAAGTCAAATTTTGGTAAATGGGGTCAGCCACCATTTATGTCAGCAATAACCTCGGGGTTGCGGGAGGCTTATTATCCGAGCATTAATTTCATGGGCTTGAGCTTGCGATTAAAAGGATCAACCATTATTTCCATGTTCTCCAAAGTTACAGCTCCTAAAAGAGCTTCGTCCCCTCTTTGTCCTAGAACTACTGTAGAAGGGGCTTTGTTCCCATCAAATTCAATCATTGCATGGCCAATGGAGCGGGTGACCATACTGCCGTCAGCAAGAGAAAACTTCTGTTTCTTAATTGGTTCTAACTTTAGCTGTTTAACCATTTTGTAAGGAATAACCGTGTATCCCGCTCCTGTATCAACTAAAAAAGTATCTTCCGCCTTGCGCCTGGGCAACTCAAGTGTTGAAATTGTGGCATGAACTGTTGTTAACCCCATATGAACTTATTGTAGCACAATACTTTATTTTAAAACCCGGTTTTAAAATAAATTTAGACAACATAAGCAGGTTTAAGTTATAATTAAGCAAATGGCGTTAATTTGGGATTATGATGTAGATGAGCTGAAAAAACACCTCTTGGGAGATTGAAAATCCTGGAGCGACTGATCAATTACGGTCCGACCGAGCCGGGAGAAAAGATTGATCTTGCCGAGGTAAAAAAAACTGGGACAAATTGGATATCCACTCTGTTCATCGTCGGAGATTGATGGAATATTTGATATGGAGAAAGTAAAGTTTACTAAACCGCAGCAGATTGTTGTTGATAAATTTAAACTAAATTCCTATCTACGGAACAATTTTTATTTTACGAGAGGAACAGCGCTCAGTGTCTATTATTTCGGTCACCGTGAGTCAGAAGATTTAGATTTCTTTACCGAGCAGTATTTACCAAAAGAATTGGTTCAGCAGTTTGTATCTAAAATAGCATCTAAACATAAACTGAAATTTAACTTGCGCGAAATTGATCCTGTGCTTATTGGAGAGGTTTACATGAAAATTGAGAATTTTACAGTATTACCCAAGATGCTGGTTCCGCTCACACTTCCCCAGCTCCAACGTTTTTTCAAAAGACAGTCTCGCCAGCTGGCAAAATCGTTTACTAAATAAAAGTTCCTTGCACTTATGTTATTTACTCTCCTGGTGCCAGGAGTTGGTAATTACTTAGATTTTGAAGGTTTCTTTTTTGTAGCTTTCTGCTCTTCTTCCTTTTCCTCTTTAATATCTGTCCAGACTGCGTAGACCACGGCTCCAATAATAAAAACCCAGAGTGCGATGCTAATTAGAAGTGCAATAAATCCATAAAAGTTCATATGGTTATTGTATACCAAATTCTTATCCAACTTGCAAGACTATTTTCATAAGAGTATACTCATGAGGAATAAGATGTCAGCTGTACTTATAGTTGAGGATGATAAATTAATTTCTGATCTCTATAAACAGGCATTAACAAAGGCTGGTTTTACTCCTGTTGTAGTTTCACAAGTAGAAGAAGGTTTAGTTGAACTGAAGAAAGGTAAGTACGATGTGGTGCTTCTAGATTTGGTACTCCCCGATCAGACTGGCTTTAGTATCCTTGAACAGATCAATAAAGACCCGGAAATATTAACAAAGGTTATTGTAACAACTAATTTTGGTCAGAGTGAAAATATTGAAAAAGCCTATAAGCTCGGGGCAATCGACGTTCTCTTAAAATACAATATTACAGCAACAGAAGTAGCCGAAAAAGTAAAGGAATACTTAGCTCAATCTAAATAACCCCATTTCTTAAGTAGGGAAAAGTCAGACTCCCAACGATTACCGATGTCATTTCTGTAGTACATGTGAGGAATTATGATGTTTTTGACTCGGCTATAAGCTTGCTTTTGTGCCAGCTTCATAGAGCTACCTGATCCAACAACCACAAGAACCGTGCCTTGGGTTCCGGATACTACCCAATCGTCGCCATCTTTCCTGACATCTTCTATGTGAACACCGGCACTTAACTGGTTCTTGAAGATAACTAGATTGCCTTTAGATAAGGTTTCAAATGCCATTTTGTCCTGATACGGATACGGAGGAACCACTACTCTTACTCCAACATGAAAGCCTTTTTTAGTTTTTAGTTTAAAATTCTCTCCCTTTGCCAATTTATATAAGAATTCGCCGGTTGGAGTTTTAAACGTGTCTTGCTGGATCATAATGGTGGGATACCCAAATCGGCAGGTAAACTCTAAGGGATAAATATTTTTAAGCGTGACAATACAGTTAATGTCAAAATAGCCGACAAATTTTTCTTCTCTTAGTTTTCCAGTAAAGCGCTCAATTGTTGCTTGTGAGAGCGAATTTGATTCTTTCCAGAACATGCTGGTTCCCATTTCTCCCGTAGTTACGCCAAGATCACCTGGAAACAGCTTCTTGTGTTCAAAAGAGTGATGGAAAGGCGGGATAAATTTATTACCATTGAAAAATCCACCGATAGCATATTCAACTCCTGAGATTTTTTGCTGCAATTGTAAGTCTGTCAACTTGTTCTTCTTTCTCTTGCTATAAGAATTTAATATTCTAATCACATCACTTCCATCCTCCATCTGGCCAACGTACAGCATTCTTTTTATTGAAATATTAGACAAGCGTCCCGATGGCTTCACAACATATTTTGCCGGGTGACTATTAATATATTCTATTGCAGACTCACATGAACTAAATTCGTGAAATGGCAAGATTTTCACGCCGTGCTTCTTTAATTCTAGCTGACCAAATTCCCTGTCATCCTCAAGGCGATCTGTATAGGTTGTTCCGCCAACAACCAGCTTGCCTTTTTTTCGTAGCGCTTGTGCAAAAAAACCAAATCCGCAGGTATCGTCAAAAACTATAATATCTGCCCAGTCTATATGCTCCTTCCAGTCGGTAACTTTTGTTACAAACCCATCGGCAAGATTTTGCTGGTCCTTGTCTTTTATAAAATACTTAACCTCATGTCCCTCTTTGGATACTTGCCAAGCTAGATCGCCTATGTACGCACCAATTGATACAAATAGAAATTTTTTTTTGTTCATTCGTTTCGTGGTTTACCCATGGTTACGGCCTGCTTTCTATAATTATTAACAGATTTTTGTAAAATTTGTTCATATAATTTAGCGTAATCAAACTTAGGTGTCGTGTACTGTATAAAAGGACTTACATTAACGTCTATGAGACTTGGATTTCCATCTTCGTCCAGCCGAAAGTCAAAACGCGCATAGTCCCTGCAATCTAGAATGGTAAAGATATCGAATGACAGTTCGATCAATAATTTTTCAAGTTTTGGATTAATGTCCTTTGCCGGGTAGCTACTTTTAATATAATCTGCTATTGTTCCAATGCCACCTAAGCTTAGCTTTGACTTATTTTTCTGAAATACCAGCTTATTTAACGGCAATGCCTCAAGGTCATTATCATCATTTCCAATCACAATTACCTCGTATTCGTCCCCTTCTAAAAATTCTTCCACTACAACGGGACAGTTATAATAATGCATCATCTTTTGAATTTGTGGACGTAACTTTTCAGGCTTTGTTATAAGTGATTCATTGTTTATGCCAATCTTAAAATCGTGCGTCGCTGGTTTAACTATTAAGGGATAGATGAGCTCTTCTTTTATTTCATCTTCTAGCTCAAAAAGATAGTCCCAATCTGGCAGAGGAACATCGTGAAAGTCTAGTAGTTTTCTTATCTGTATTTTGTCCAATAACTGGCGTGCAATGAAGCTAGTTGCGCCAGTAAAAGGTATTCCGGAGATCTCAATAGCTTGTAAATTATGGAAGCTAGGCTTAGAATTACCAAGTTCAATATTGATGAGATTTATGATGTAGTCATAGTCGAATTGTCTCAGCTTAGTTAAGATAACATAGCTACTTTCGCTAAGGATTTCTTCAATTTTAAACCCTTTTTTAATTAATCCATCTTTGACTTTTACATAGTAATTATTATAGTCGCTCTCCTGATACTGATCGATGTTAGTAACTAGGGCAATATCTAATTTTTTAAGCTCAGTTGAAGAAACATAATTAACTTTTTCTTTCTGTAATAGATATTTTTTAGCAATACGCGCAGATGACAGGAAATTGTTTTTCTGTGCCTTTCCAGCAAATGACTGGTAGTCAAACTTTGTAACCTTTAATTGAACTTGCTCTAATGCCTCTTGCAAGTTGTCATTTACATCCAAAGGGTTTTCACCTGAAACTGTAATCCAGCCGATCGTCTCGACTCCCTCTGGAGGAACTAAGACCGCGTCTCCGAGCTCTTTGTATAGTAGCATGTCTTCAAAATATGGTTTCTTCTTCAATTTAGGATGGATACTAACTTCATTTAAGATTCCCGACTGTTCGGTCGAGAAATCCCAACCAATAATATATTTCTTGGGTTTAAGTTCACGCGTTGAATCTATATACTCTCCACAGGCAACGCTAGCCGCCAGCTTAATCAGGTCAATTCCCCAAACAGCTAGAATATACGAATAGATATAATCTCCCCCCATTCTAAGGTTTATTTCCAGAGGTACCGGGCCGGACTTTGAGTATTTGGCTTCAAAATGAATACAGCCATCAGTTATTCCCATCTTTTCTAGGACCTGCTCGGCCATTTCTATCAGTTCTTTCTGATGGGTTGGAGGTAGATTTGAGGGGGTTGCCTGTCCCTTATCTAAGAAAAATTTGCCACGACTCTTGTCATAATTATCCGAAACAATAGCAACTTTTACCTTGCCATTTTGCAAAACCAGATCAATATCCACTTCGTCTCCGTCAATATATTCTTCGGCAAAAATATCAAGTCCGTCGTGTAGAGCTGTTTCGGTTTGAGTTGAGAGGTTTTTAACCATGTAGCTGTAAAGCATTTCTAGCTCACTTAGGCACTCTACTTTAATTACTAAGGCTGTTAAGGTTCCATAGGCAGGTTTTAGAACTATGGGAAACTCTAAATTTTCCTTAATTTTTAGAAGATCTTCTTTGGAGCTAATCTGTAAATGAGCTGGAGTTGGTAGATTATTTGCTTTACAAAATTCTCGGAAAAAAAGCTTATTTCTGGCTCTGCTTGCTATAGTAAAAGAGCTTCCTTTTAGGCCTAAAGCATCAACGAGCTTCGCGGTAAGTAAAACATCATCTTCCCAGAAAGTTATTACACCATCTAACTTAATCAGTTTTTTGCGGATAAAAGAAACAGTATCTGAAACTGCCTGGACATGATTGTAGTTATCTGAAATGACCCAGTCTGTAACATAATCTTTTGCCCAGTTAACCTCGGAATTAAGACAATAGATTCTATATCCAAGCTCTTTAAGTCTGGCAAAAATAAACTTCTTTTTGTAATAGCCAGTGTTAACTACAAGGAGGTTTTTAGCAGAGGGGGGTTCGACCTTAGAATCTGTCTTCATGTATGTGTATACATCTATTATTACCTAAATTTTAGCCTTGTCAATAATTTGCTTCTTCTCAAATCCCCCGAGGTCTTTTATTTTCCACATGAAGAGTCTGCCTTTGTTTTTAATTTTTCCCTGGTCTTGGATTTTGACGAACGAGAGAGCTTTTTCAAGGATGGCCCGAGGATGTTTTTTAGCTAATTTAATATAAAGTGCTTTATGCATCTGGTCGTCTAGCTGCTCAGTAAGGTAGATACCATAGTTTTGAAATTCGCGTGAGATGTACTTATCCTCCACGGGATTAAAAAGCTTTAATATTTCACCGATAGTGCTGATATTATTTTTTGATGGCATACAGATACCCCCAGATTATAGCTCCAACTAAGACAAAAAAACAGAAGCAAGTTGTGTGTTTGACACTTATGTCAACATCTGTTAAACTTAAGACATGACTGTTCAACAACAATTAACCTTTCACAAAATTTCTGCAAAAGGGCAAATTGTTATCCCGTCCTTGATACGAAAAAAATTCGGCTGGGAATCTGGAATGAAAGCCTTTGTTAAATCAGCCCATCCTACTGAAGTTGTGTTTTCAATTAAACCGGCTGTCCCTAATCTTGGGTACAAGTACAAAGGTTCGCTTAAAGATGAGCTTCCTTCTCTAAAACTTTATCTGAAAGATAAAAAAGTGGATATAGCAAAAGAATGATAAAATTAAACTACGTTCTTGATTCTTACTCGCTTATAGCTTTTTTTCAGAATGAGAAAGGTGCAAACACAGTGGCTGACCTTATTACAGAAGCGCAAAACGGGGATCTCATTTTGTTTTTACATTCGGTTAATTGGGGTGAAATTTATTATACTGCTTACAGAGAAAAAGGAGTTACTGCCGCACAAAAGGTTGCTGATACGATCAGAAAGTTACCGATTTTGGTTATTGAAGACGCTTCGCTTAATTTTATATCCGGTGTGGCAACAATTAAAGGTAAGTATTCCCTAGCATATGCTGATGCCTTTGCAATCTGGTTAGGCTTAAGCAAAAATGCGTTTCTTGTTACAGGCGATCCAGAAATTATAAAAGTATCCAAAAAAGAAAACAAGCTTAAAGTTATAAATATAAGAGAATGAGTGGCTAGTTATATTTATTCATGGCGGAATCCACTCCATTATTTAATATCTCCCTTATTTCCTGGGCGGCTTTTTCGATTACTGGGTCGATTATTTCGCGGTCCTCTTTGGTGAAATTGGATAACAGGTAATCCTTGGCTTTAGCACCGGTTTTAATATCGCAGTTTAGAGCTTGAACACCAATTCTTACTCTTATAAAATCCTGTGATCCTAAGTGGTCGATCACCGATTGTACTCCATTGTGACCTGCCGAGCCTCCACCAAGTTGAACCTTGATCTGACCTATTGGTAAATCCAGCTCATCATGCACAACTATTAAATTATTAAAGGCAAGGCCTTTAATATAATTTCTCACTTCTCTCCCACTATTATTCATGAATGTCTGGGGTTTTAAGAAAATTACTTTCTCAGCTGCATGAAAATTAAGCTCATTGAGTTTGTCAATCACCATAAAACCAGCATTGTGTCGGGTATTCTTGTATTCTGCACCTGGATTTCCTAGTCCTACTACTAATTTCATGATTTGCTTTAATATGGTATCATAACATTATGCCTACTCATACAGATTTACCATCAGACAATTCGGTTATGGAATCAAAAAGCTCTGGTTCAGCTGTTTCTGGTGGTGGAGGTAATAATCGCAACTTAATAGCTGCCTTCTCCTATCTAGGTGGACCTGTAACAGGGGTAGCTATGTTATTGATTGAAAAGTCAGATGCTTATGTTCGTTTTCACGCCTTGCAATCAACCATTACATTTGGATTTTTAATATTAGCAAATATAGCAATTGGTTATCTGCCTCTGGGTGGGTTTACTTTCCTGCTTTCTCAGTTCTTTAGTATGGTTGGAGTGATTGTGTGGTTTGTTGTAGTTTTTAAAGCTTATTCTGGTGAAGAATATGAACTTCCTTTCTTCGGTGCTCTCACCCGCAAACAACTCCAGAATCTGTTATTTTAAAACCCGGTTTTAAAACTTTTGCACAACTTAAGGCAAGATCTTCCTCCGCATGCTGGCGGACATACAGGGCCTTGCCTTGTATTAATTCTGGGTTGGAGGTTTTGATACCATCGACCTTAAGCTCTAGCATTTTATTAAATACTTCTTGACTATTTACAGGAAATGTGTAGACAGGGATTTTCCGCTTATGAAAAAAATCTATTACCCCCGGGTTTAGTGCTCTCCAATAAATCGACGCCGCTGGAACAAATGGTTTACGTTTAGCCATAACTTTTACCAGTCGCGGCCATAGTGGGCGTAATACAAAAAAACCTAGGTAGCCTATTAGTCGAATAGTTCTATGACTTAATAAACCCTTGCGGTCTGCATAATTAAAAGAGTAAGTTAACTTTGCTTTGGGCAATACCTGTGACAAAATATACAGTTCTTCGTGGTTAAACGAGTCGATCATAACGCGACTCTCTAGCTTATATTTGTTTATTATTTTTACAATATCATCTATCATTCCTTCTTGTTTTAAGTCCAGGTTAAACATGACATTCCCATTGAGCTCCTTTAAAATATCATTAAGTTTTGGAAGGTATTTTCCTGTTTTTTGTTTAAGTTCTTTATGGGTAAATTTATCAACTAATATTCGGTGGATGCGGTTTTTAACGCTCCTATCGTGGGAAACGACCAGAACTTCATCTTTTGTCTTTCGAATATCAAGCTCCACATAGTCAAATCCCTTTAGCTTATCTTTTCCCCCGGATAACCATTCAATAGCCTTATGAGCAAATAATAGTGGTTTGTACTTTTTATTAGTCACGCAAGTGCCTACTTAATTCATGTCTTAATTGTTCGGTTAATTCCTTAAGCCTACTTAGCTTCCAAGGATTTGAATGAGGCTTCTGTTTGTATTTAGAAATTGTTTGATTATAATAATTTAGCGCTTGCTCAGCTACTTGCGGAGCTGCAAATTGCTGAGATAGTTTAGTGGATGTTGCTGACATTTTTCGCTGTAGAGTACGGTTGCCTGTTATCTCTAAAATTGCCTTAGCTAATGCATTGACATCCGCTTTTTTAACTAATATTCCGTTTTTATCCATCAATTCGGTCATTCCAGCTTGATCGACACCAATAATCGGTAATCCGTGCGCCATTGCTTCGAGCACCACCATTGGCTGATTCTCCATTGGGCTTGCTGTAATAAATACATTAGCAACATAAAGCATTCCTGATGATATTAGCTTGTGATTTTCTATATAACCTGTAAAATGGCATTTATCACCAATTTCTAGTTCTTTAGACAGAGATACCAGATCTTTCGTTGCTGGGCCATCGCCAATAATTAGTAATGATAATTTAGGGTTTATTTTTACAGCTTTAGCAAAAGCTCTAATTACATAGTCAACTCTTTTCTCTAGCGATAGTCTGCCATAATGAATTACTACATTATCTGTCAATCCAAGCTTTTTTACAGTTCGGGCAACTTTGGCTTCATCGCGTGGCTGGATATTGTCAAGCGAAACAGGATTTGGTAAATGTTGTAGATTGTCCTTAAACTTGGATTTCTTAAGATATTTTATTAATTTTCTTGACGGTGACAACTGCAGATCACAGTAACTATAGAAAAAACGGCAGTATTTAACTGAAATAGTAGATGCTAAAGATTGCATAATGTCTGATTTAATAAATGAAAACATTGGCGCATTCAAATAGGCATGATGTGTGCCTACTAGTGGTACGTTTAAGAACCTGGATGCAACAACTGCATCAAGTCCAACCGTGAATGGAGTATGGAAATGAATAATGTCAGGTTTAAATCTTCGTAGGTGTTTAATCACTTTTGAAAAGTCAAAAAGAGATAACTTAAATTCCGGATAGAAACCGGTGGGAATAGATATCAATGAAACGATTTCAACTCTTTTATGTTCAGGTCTGCTTCTTTTTATACCTGACATGACTGGAGTAAAAATCATCACATCGTGTCCTTTGTTGGCAATTTCAAACGCAAGATTCGCTACAGAAGTTGCAACTCCGTTTACCTGAGGTGGGTACATATCAGTAAAATAAGCTATGCGCATATAGCCTATTATATACCCAAAGCATCAATTACCTCACATGTAAAGGCTTCGCCTTTAATTGTTTATATCATCTCTAAGAGAATAAATAAGAAGTATAACAATACTAACACTCCCCCCTCCCAGCGGTCGAGCCTGTGTTTAGTGCGGGTCATAATGTAGAAGATAAAGAAAGCTCCGACAAAAAAGATGCTGGCGACTAGATATTCACTTAGAGCAACTATCTTAATTGGATGAATTAAGGCGGTGATTCCAATGATTAAAGTTCCATTGGCAACGACTGACCCCATTAGATTACCTAAAAACATCGCCCCTTTGCGCTTTTTAATTGCTTGATACTCAAATGCCAGCTCGGGTAGACTGGTTCCAAGTGCTACAACAAATAAGCCAATTAGAAATACGGGTATATGAAATGTTCCGGCAATAGCTTGAGCTAGTCGGACAATTAAATCTGAGGTTATAAAAATACCAGCTACAGCTAAAAAAACCATTCTTAAAGTTTGCTTGGTTCGCTTGGGCTGAAGGCGCCTGAAAAGTAGCGCTATTCCACTCTCCCTTCCCTCATAACCCATCTGACGCTTAGTTAAGAGTGTGTAGTTATAGATTCCGTAGAGAGCTATTAAAATAATGGCGTCAACACGTGTAAGCTCTTTATCTAATAACAGCACTAAGGGAGAGGCTCCGGCGATGAAAGTGTGTAGTAGATCTTGTTTCGTGGTACCGTTTTTAATTACGAGTGTTCCTCCAAATAATGCTGCTAAACCAGCAACAATTGTTAAGTTTGCGATGTTGGACCCTATTACGTTTCCGAGTGAAATGGCTGGGGTGCCTTCTAGCGCAGAGGCGATTCCTACGAAGAGCTCCGGTAAACTGGTAGCCAAGGCCAAGAGAAATCCTGCCAGGGCAAAGCCACCTATTTTTAGATCGTTATTTAGTCGGCTTAAATATACGATTAATTTGGAGGTAATCTGAATTAAAAGCAGTGAGAGTATTACTAGTAAGGCAAAATAGAGTAGTGTCATCTTCTATATACCCACTTTATCATTTCAATCAACAGAATTACCAGACCGCTGGCCCCAAGGACAATTATCCAGCTAGAAAATCCCAGTGGCACTGTATGGAGTAGATTGTTAAAGAATGGCACATATAACGAGATGAGCTGGAGTAGGAATCCCCCAATTACAGCAACTAATAAAAATTTATTGCTAAGAATTGAGGTTGATAATATTGATTGATGCAAGTTTCGCACAGAGTAAACGTAGAGCAGGCTATCTACTCCCAAGGTAGCAAAGGTCACAGAGCGGGCTAGCGTAATGTCCCCTGTACTTTTCCAAATCCACCAGAAAATGCCAAAAGACGCAACTCCAGTTACGCCTGAGATGGTTGCAGTTAATATCCACATCTGCCTATTAAACAATCCTTGATGGGGATCCTCAGGTTTTCGTTTCAAAACATCTTTTTCTTTGGGCTCAACTGTTAAAGCAAGGTTGGGAAAGCCGTCTGTTAAGAGATTAATCCAGAGAATCTGCGCCGCTGTCAAAGGAAGCGGCACTCCAATGAGAAGTGAGAGAATGATAAGAATTATCTCGGAAAAACTATCTGAAAGTAAATAAAGAGCAACTTTTCGAATATTGTCATAAATACCTCGTCCCTCCTCAATTGCAGATATAACTGTTTTGAAATTAGAGTCCAGAAGAACCATGTCTGCAGTCTCCTTTGCAGTATCTGCCGCCTCGTTAACCACCACGCCAATATCTGCACGCTTGATGGCAAGCGCGTCATTAACCCCGTCTCCAAAAATTGCCACAACCTCCCCTTGTTCTTGTAGTTTTTCCACAATCTTGAGTTTCTGGCGAGGCGATACGCGAGCAAAGATGGTTGTTTTTGCTAATTTTTCTATCCAGTCTTGTTGACCCCATCTTTCTATCTCACTTCCAGTTACAGCCAGGTCTAGTTTATAATTTTCTTTTAGATAGCTTGACTCTGATTTGATATTGCTCCAGATAGCCCGGGCAGTGGGTAAGTAGTCGCCAGTGATAATCTTTAATCTCACACCTGACCTTCCCATAGCCTCAATTGTTTCAACAACACCAATGCGCACCGGATCTTCGATGCCAACTAATCCCAACCATTGGCATGACTCTATACCCATTCCAGGAATGTGATTCACATTCCTGGAATGGGTTTTGCAGGCTAATCCTACAATTCTAAGACCCTGCTCTCCCCACTCTTCAATTTTTTTAAGCCAGTTGTCTTTTTCCTTATTATCGATATTACATAGTTCCAGCACTATTTCAGGTGCTCCGGATAGATAGAGAGTGTTTTGATTTTCTTCTTTTACCAACGCGCTCTGGTATTTTAAATCAGGATCAAATGGCAGTTCATCAATCTTCTCCATATTAAAGGCCTTGCCTTTAATATGGAGAAGATACTCATTAATGGCTAGCTCGAGTGGATCTTCTTGGTTATTAGCGTAATGCATGGCCTGCATCGCAGCCTTTGTATCTGTAAAATCTGTTCTACTTACGCTCATTTTGCCCTCAGTGAGTGTTCCTGTTTTATCTGAGGTAACTATAGTAACCGAGCCTAGAGTTTCTGCGGCAACAAGTTTTCTGACCAAGGCTTTGCGCTTGAAAATGCGCTGCATCCCAATTGCTAAAATAACTGTTAAGGACACCATTAATCCTTCCGGAATTGCCGCAACTGCCACAGCCACACCAATTGTAAACATTTCTAAAGGATCCTTACCTGTTAATACTCCAATTATAAATATTAGCACCGCAATTATTACTACAGCAACGGCTAAGAATTTTGCTAATTTAGCTAACTTGAGCTGCAACGGGGTTTGTGCTTCTTTTTCATCTCGTAGTTGAACTGCTATTTTACCAATCTGTGTTGCTTTGCCTGTCTCTTGAACTTTCATTAGCCCCCGGCCTGACAAAACTGTCGTACCCATGAAAACAAGATTTGCAGATACCTCTCGTCCTGTTATAACTTTTTGAACCGGTACAGATTCTCCAGTGAGTATGGCTTCATTAATTGTTAAACTATGGACTTCAAGAAGCTGCCCATCGGCGGGTACTCTTTCTCCCGCGGCAAGTATGACTATGTCACCAGGGACTATATCTTCAATTGGAATCTCTAGCCTAACATTTGACCTTACTACGGTCGCGGTTGGGTGTAGGAATTTACGAAGTGATTCTAAAGCATGTTCTGCTTTTTGCTCTTGGTAGTAACCTAGTGTCGTGTTTATTATGACAGCTATCATAATAACTGCTGTATCTGTAAAATCCCTAAGGAAAAAAGTGATTCCTGAGGCTATAAGCAGAATATATATTAGAGGTGAGGTAAGCTGGCGTAGAAAAATTCTGATATCTGGTGTTGGAGGTTTTGAAGGGAGCTTGTTTTCTCCATGATTTTTAAGTCTTTTTTTAGCTTCTTTCTCTGTTAGCCCTCTTTTATTTTGCATACATCAAATCTTAACACGTTTCATCAAATTATTAAGTATAATAATATTATGAACCGCTGCGCTAAAGGCTTTACACTAATTGAACTATTGGTTGTAATCTCTATAATTGGGTTACTTGCTGCTTCTGGATTGGCCTCATATAGAGGAATTACTAAGCGAACTCAATATAATAGGGCTAAAAATGAAATGAGGCAGCTAGCTGAACTGATGGATCTTGCCCGGGGAGAGAGTGGGTTAACATTAAAAGAGATAACTGGAAATGGTTGTTCAGAGTGTGTTTGTCGTGGTGCAGATAATATTACAAGTGCTAGTTGTCTTAATAATTACCTTAATGTTTTATCGACCTTGAATGTTGCTGCAAATGGGTTAATGACTCTTGAGTCCCCTTTTTTGGATCCTTGGGGAAATCCTTATATGGTCAATGAAAATGAAGGTGAAAGCGGGGGTCCAAGTTGTCCTGATGTTAATGGAGATGGTGAGTCTTGTTGTACAGATAATATTCACTCGGCTGGAGAAAATAAGTTTGCCGCAGCTGGATGGGTATATGATGCTGACGATATTAACCTCAACGTTCCTACATATTTCTGCAGTCCTCCGGAGGGCTATCACCACGCAGATCAGAACTGGAACTAACTTTGAGCCTTAGATATTTCTCTTGAATTTATAAGGTTTTTCTCGTATAATATGTTTACTATGAATTTGAAGACTGTTACTGATCTTAGAGAGAAAACCATGATGATGCTTAAGCAAGCGCAAAAAGCTGTCGAACCTATGTATATCCTGCATCACTCTAAACCCCAAGCAGTATTATTGGGAATTGACGCTTATAGCAAGCTTCGTGATTTGGCTGAAGACTCGATTGACGCGCAGTCTGCTCAGGAATTTGAAAAGGAGAATAAAGCTAGAGTTCCTTGGATATCACACGACAAGCTTATAAAAGAGTTGGCTTAAATATAATATGGACTCCTTTACTCTGCTCTATCACCCACGTGCAGTAAAAAATCTAAGACGAATTCATCCCACTGATCAAAAGAAAATCATAAAGAAACTGGAGATATTAGCAAAAGAACCAACTTCAATTAGCTTAAATGTTAAGAAGCTTATAAATACTGGTCAAAGTTATAGATTAAGAATGGGTAATCTTCGAGTTAATTATGAAATGAATAAGGGTAAGCGAAAAATCTATGTCTGGAATATAGACTACCGCGGGAATATTTATTAATTCAAGTAAGGCTTAACCTTACTTGAACCTAAAAATATTTAAGGATCTGGGAGTGGAGGGCGCGATTGGTTGAAAGCAAGGTCTTTGTTTGTCGACCAATTGGCTTGCCATCTAAATCCGTAACTTTACCACCCGCTTCTTCCACAATAATTGACACAGCTGCAATATCCCACAGATTAACATATCCCTCTGGCCCAAAAAGGTAACTTGTGAGTGAAGTTTTTAGTGCCATCAATGGGGTCGATTATCCAGGTATATTCTGAATCTGTTGTATTCCTTCCTTGTTCCTCACCCAAGAATCCGTGATTAGGAAATGCTTTATGCATGTGCTCACGAATGGCAGTTTCCGCTTCCTTATCTGCAATCGTAACTGGAGAGTTGTCTTTTTTTACTTGAACTGAGAAGCCTTTGTTAAAATAATTTGTAGTTATTTTGCCTGCTATATTAGAAGCCTCGATAGCTGTTTTTAAGAATTTAGACTTGTCCTGCATTTATAAATTTTATCACATCCTAGCGGGTGACAGAGTAAGAATAATTATAAGTTTTGCTCCAGAGAGTTAGAAAGCTAAATCCCTTGCTGATGATTATTTCTAGATCAATATTATCGTTAGACAATAATGGGCTAATGGGTGTTACTGTTATATTGTTTCCAGTTTCGCGAACCCTAATTTTATGTTTTCCCCTTGTAGTTTTGACTTTGACGCTATAGTTTCTATACATAAAATTCTTGCTTATTTCAAAACGGAAAACTGGGTTACTGGAAATTGTAGAATCTGGCGATGGCGCTAGATTTCCCGGGGGACGAATGAAAGATGCCCCTATAAACAAGAATAAAAGCACTAATAATGGTAGAACAATATATTTGTACGGAATCACCACTATGGGCATGTTTTCCTGGAAATAACCCTTGATAGCTTGCGTGTTAATTCTCACTTTATTTGGTTATTATATAGTTGATTAATTTCTGTAAGATTAGTTGCTTGGGTAGGCTGTTTATCATCGCGAAAGCGTTTCAATCTAGGAAAACGCAGAGCCAATCCTGCCGAATGCATGGTGCTTAGGGTAAGTTCGTCTGCTTCAAGTTCTACAACAATCTTTGGATCAAGCCAGACATCAACATCAACAACATCATATACTTCGTATTCATTAGGTTTACTCTTTACTCTTAACTCTTCACTTTCTTTCTTTAGCTCTCTCCATTGATCATCAGACAAACCAGTGCCTACTTTAGACACTGTCTTATAAGTCTTGGTTTCCTCATCATATACGCCAACTAAAAATCCTCCAATGCCAAACTGCGTGCGTTTACCTTTGCCCAGGTCATATCCTAACACCACGGCGTCAACAGTATCTGAAAGACTTGAGGAGTAGCTTTTTTTATACTTAATCCAGTTAAAGTTACGCGCTCCAGCAACGTATTTGGCATCTAGACGCTTGGCCATAATCCCCTCAAAATTATCTGCTAACGCTTTTTCAAAAATCTTTTCAAGGAGCTCTGCTTCTCCAAGCTGGACATGAGTCTTTTCGGATAAGACTATGCGTTTACCATGGGTAATAATATCCTCAAGCTCTTTGCGGCGCTTTATAAATGGCTGGTCTAGGTAGCTATCTCCATCAAGATAAAGCAGCTCAAAAGCAATGAGCTTTAAAGGAACAGATTTTGCTAACTCATCAATGCCGTGCTTGCGTTTTCTCTGGACTGTTTCTTGAAAAGGTAAATTTTTTCCAGTTTCAGGGTCATATGCGATTGCTTCACCCTCTACGATTGCATTATCTGCTTTAATTTGTTTCTGTGAAGCTTCTACTATATCTGGATACATAAAAGTAACGTCTTCCAGTCCACGCGTAAACAGCTTAACGTCGTTTCCCTGTTTATGGATCTGGAGTCTGAAGCCGTCTATTTTAGGTTCTACCCCGCAATCTCCAATCCTAAGCAATATCTCTTCTCCCGAGCTTGCTCGCTGGGCTTTGGCCATTAAGATCGGCACACCAAGCTCTGGCTCCTGTAGTTTTTTTACCGCCTCTATCCCCTCTTTTTTTACCAACTTGGCAAGTCTGCCCACGTCGGGGCGAACATTATATGCTGATTCAAGCTCTATCTTGCCAGACTTATCTCCATTAGTCATCACTGACAATGCATCAAGAACTGTTTTATCCGAAAAACCTAAGCGCATTTTGGAGATGGGAATTCGTACAAGATATTTGGCGGTGTTAGCGTCAACAGTTTGCAAGAGCTTTGCCACGCCCTGTAATTTTCGCTCTTGTGAACCAGTTCCTGAATCTGTAGCTATGCTTAATAGTTGACTATGTACTTGACCTACAGATAAATCTTTATCTATGATCTTGTCACCTAAGAGAGCTACAACTGTGCCTATATCTCCTGCCGATTTAAATTTCTCGTTAGCTATTTCCTGACTTATATCATAAGCCTGAGCCACGGCTTTGACCATCATCTTTTCTGCCAAATTAAACTCTGTATTTGCAAAAAGTGGTCCCAGCCTTCCTAAAGATAGATAGCAGACCTTGTCTACCTCCTCAATGTCTGCTTCCTTCAGTAGTTCAGCCAAAATATCTGTCATGGAGAGACGCGAGCTAACAGCCTCGATCTGTTCCCAATACGAGGAAAGTTTAGAGATCTTCATGATATTTATTATACAAGATACGTCTTGTTAGTATATATTACACAAATAATAGTAGGGGTTATAGTTGATTAAGGGTTTGTTTACCTGCCTTAAAAGGCTTCGCCTTTATATGTTGCACTTTCTTTTAGAATGCTTGACTAAATTTTAGATTTTGTGTATAATAAAAATATGGAAACACAAACAATTAATCTAACAGTCAGCCCACAAGGGCAGATAACAATTCCAAAGGCTTGGCGTAAACTGCTTAGTCTTAACCAAGGTACACAGGTAATTGCCTGGATAGGTGAATTACTGCATGGTGGTAAAACTCTTGTCCTATCCCCTAAGCCCGATAGTTGGACTAATCTTGTTACTGGTTCAGGCAAAGGTTTATGGTCCAATGCAGATAATTACATAGAACAGCAACGAGAGCAATGGGATTAAATCAATTTAAAAATCGATTGGTTCAGGCAAAGGTCTGTGGTGTGGATTCAATGATATTTATCTATCTGTTTGAACAAAACCCTCGTTACTATTCGTGGGTAAAAACTCTTTTTGATCTGACAGAACAAGGAAAAATACAGCTGGTTACATCTGTAATAACTCCAATTGAGATTCTTTCTACTCCTGGGCTGACGGACAAGCCCTCTCAGATTAAGCTTTATCTGGAATTTTTTAAGCAAATGAATAATCTTACAGTTGCAGATATAAGTTGGGAAACGGTTGAGTTATCTTCTAGCTTAAGACGTAAGCATGGACTACGTACGCCAGATGCGATCCAGTTTGCCACCGCACAGGTTCATAGTGCTCCTCTATTTTTAACAAATGATAAGCATTTTAGTAAATTAGAATCGAATAAAATTCTACTTTTAAATTCTTTATTATAGGTTGATAAACCAAGGACTTGGTCCTTGAGTGGTTATTTCCCGCAAGAATTGCGATAAATGTTATAATATGCTTATGTACAGACCTGTATATACAATTACAAACTCCATGCTGCGTGAAGTTGGAAATATTGATGCAGCTAAGGCTATTATTGACGCTTCTCCACTTTTGCCTTCGTGGGAGAAACGCTTTCAGGATGATGCTTTAGTTAGGTCTGTGCATCATGGAACACATCTTGAAGGTAATGAGTTAAACATCTCAGAGGCAAGACGGGTTATTGAGGGGGAGAAGATTGTTGGGAGACCTAGAGACGTGCAGGAGATTATTAATTACCGTAATGTTATTGATTACATTGGACAAGACAGAAAAGAACTAGATGAGACACTTTTAAAAACTTTGCATAGATTAACAGCGGAGAATATTCTAGAAGAAACACAGATTGGAGTCTATCGTGGTTCGCAGGTAGTGGTTCGCAATCTTCATACGGGAGATGTAAGTTACCGCCCCCCACCGGCTGTTGAGGTCCCATATTTAACACGAGAATTCTTAAATTGGTTAAGAGATGAGCTTAAGACCCACCCAATTATTAAGGCAGGGATTGTTCATTATGAGCTAGTTAGAATTCATCCGTTTGTTGATGGAAATGGGAGAGTGGCAAGAGCATTTACTGCAGCTCTTTTGTATAACGAACACTACGATACAAGGCGCTTTTTCTCTCTTGAAGAGCACTATGACAGGGATGCTTTAAGCTATTACAAAGCTCTTCAATCTGTAACCGAGAGAGATCTAACTCCTTGGTTAGAGTACTTCTGTGAGGGGTTGGCCATCGAGTTTATGCGTATAAAGCAGAAAGTTATGAAGATATCCCGCGATCTAAAGTTTCAACATGTTATCGGCGGGCAGGTATATTTGGGTAATCGTCAGATTAAGGTTATTGAATATATTCAAGAACATGGATTTATGCAAAACTCTGCTTTTAAGGCTATTTTCCCGGATATTTCAGATGATACGGTGCTTCGTGAATTGAAAGATTTAAGTAAGAAAGGGATAATTAAAAAAAAAGGGAGGACAAAAGCGGCAAGGTACGTGCTTGCCTAAAAATACGATGTCAACAGCTGATCCATCTATGTTGTATATTACACTGGTCTTACCAGCGCTCTTCTCTTTGTCTATGATATTTGAGGGAGTTCACAAGTTTATGGAAAAGCAATCTGGTTGGGTGCCGATGATAATGGGAATTATTTTCTTGCTTGTAACCATCACCAGCTACTTTATGTTTCAGTAAAGATCCGATCTTTATATGCAGATATTTTACTCTTCTATTAATTCAGATCTTTGAACAATGCCTTCGAGTTTATCTGCAAATTCACCAGCAATGGTTGCATCTTCGTCAAAATGACAAATTAATCAGCTTGGAAATATTCCTTATCCAGATCCAGAAATACACCAAACTCCGAAGGGGGCAGGTAATAAAGATAGGGAGAGCTATTTAGTTTTACCAGGCGCTCATTACCCTCTTCTTGGCCAATTACTAGAGCGTCTTCACCTTCTACGCCTTTAACAGTTATTGTTACAGCTGGTATGCCTAGCTCCCCAGAAGTTGTGGCATCTTCAGCTCTCATAAATTGGAGGCGGTGGGCAAGATCAGCTACACGTGTTTCAATTACTTTCTCAAGCTGGGGCTGCATAAGAATCCAGCTATCATCTTTTTGTTCAAATACAAACTCACCGCTATTGTTCTGAATGGTAATCTGGTTAATGGAAGTTGGAAAGTTAAGAGCTAAATCTCTCCATTCAGAGTCTTTAGCAGTTGGCTCAAAACTGGTATCTGACAGATACACCTGGTCGGAATCCGCCAGACGAAAGTAGTTACTTGCAGCAAACCCAAGCCCTGAGTTGCCAATTATGATAGTTTGCTCACCAATTTTAAGAACCACGCCGTTTTCCCCCACCCCGTATTGATCGTGGTTATCTGGATTGGTAGAGACAAGATTATCCGTTGTAAGAGAAGCTAGATTAGTTAAGAGCTCTTCTATTTTATTTTGATCAGCTGGGAAGTTGTCAGACGATGCTACAACCCAAATATCTTTTATTTTAGCTAAGTGGATTTGAGAAATGGTTATTTCAGTTACTCCCGCCGTATCGATCAATTGAGATTTACTTAAAAAACTAAAAAAGTTAGGATTGCGAAGGAAAATAGCAGTTGTGAGTAATAAAACAAAGACCAACAGGGTTAAACCTTTTAAGTTCATTATTTTTATTTTCGCTTATTAATCCGGATGAAGCCAAGTATGAGCGCTAGGACGGGAACTACAGCTATGAGTCCATATTTAACTGTGTCGCGCATGGAGTCAGATAATACCGTTAGTGGACGATAACTTATTCCTCGAGCACGAATGGATGAGAGGGCGGCATCGGAACTTAACCAATCCACTAGGTTAACAAAAAAGACAGCGTTAGCTTGCTCTCGCTGGAACCCTGCATCAGAGATAAAATCGCTATCTCCAACTAACGCTACTTTGCCCCCTGTAGATGTTTGGGTTGCCGCGGCAACTACCTTACCCTTTGTCTCTATGTCCAGACTAAAATCCTGACTGGGGTCGAGGTTGAAATTCTCGTTCATTGTGTAGCTTTGCGGCACAGTTTGCATTAAGATAAAGGGCTGTTCTTTAGATTTATTTAAGGACGGTCCTTGAATAGAAATGCTGCTTGCCCAAGGGAACATTGCTGTTTCAAGCTGGGATAAAGCAGGAATATCCTTATTCACCCCTGCTGGCTGAATTCTGATCCAGAAAGGATAGGGTGTTAGAAAAATATTAGTTGCCGTACGGAAATTTGCTATCTCATTGGAAGCAGATACAACTAGATCGCTATTTAAGCTTAGACCCAGCGCGCTAAAAGTATCGTTAAGATTATGATCTACAGGAAAGGCCTGTAAATTTTCGGTAACCTCAACCCCCTCAACAGCTAGAAGCACAGATTTTCCACTGTTAACAAAGTCTCGTAAGATTTGTTTTTCCTGCTCTTGCCAAACTTGGGTACTACCGACTACTACGAGAGTACTAACGTTATCTGAGATAGCTATGTTTTCTCCTTCTGTGGCTACCAAAACCTGAGTGGTTACATTAAAGTCACGGGATAATAACTGGTTGGCTATAGCTATCTGCTCTACTTCACCGTGTCCTGTTGTGAAGGCAACTGTGGGAATATTGTTGCTGGTTAAGCGTTTAATTGAGGAGATTAAGAGATACTCATAGTTTGCTCCCTCTTCAAATACGGGGATTGTTTCAGATTTACCTCCGTATTCAATAACTCCGCCAAAATATCCTTGTTGAACCTGGAGTTTTTCTCTTTCAAAGCCAGAAAACTGTAGCTTAGGGATGCCCAGACTCGCCGCCTCTTGCTCTTTATCTGGTGCATCAGGAACAACTGTTTGAACCTGGATTTTGCCAGAGCTAACGCGTTCAAACTCCGCCAATACACTGTCCAATTCTTGTTTAATTGGCAACACCTGATTAGGAAGTTGGGTCGAAATATATAACTTAATAGTTACAATGTCATCAGTATTATTTAAGATATCTTTAGTTACAGGAGCCAGTGAAAAGCGCTGATCTTGGGTGAGATCAAGGCGCAATGGGAAGAAAGAGACAATGTAGTTTAAAAGTATAAGAATTCCTAAGGTTGCTATAACTAAGCCTTTGTTACTAAGAGTACTCATGAATGCTTTAATTTTTTTCATATTACTAGCGATTACGCTTGAGCTGCTCAATGCTTAAGTATAAGAATGCTACGATTACCGATATAAAATATGTGACGTCTTTTAGATCAATGACCCCTTGAGCCATATTCTGATAACGAGCCATAGGGCTTATGAAGAAAAATATGCTGCGTAAAAAGCGAGGAAATTGGTCCGTTATGAGTGGACTACCAATAATCATCACCAAGAAAAAGACAATAATACTTACAAATACAGCCGATAAAGTATTTTTGGAAGTAGTAGAGATAAACATCCCAATCGCAACAAGTGTTTGGGCAAAAAGAAAAGCTGCCAGTAAACTTGCCACAATGACACCAGGGTCTGGTCTACCTAACATAAACACAGCAATGATTGTAGGAAGCAAGCTAAGCACAGTTAAGCCTGAGAGTATTTTTAACCCCACAAACTTACCTAGTACAATTTCTTGCAGTTTGAGAGGTAGCGTCATAAGTACTTCAAATGTTCCAGATTTTTTCTCTTCGGCAAAACTACGAGCTGAGATTACCGCAACCATCACTAAAAGCAACCAAGGCAGGATCGAGAAAATTGGGATCAAATCTGCTTGATCACGGATCAGAATATCGCGGATTGCCAGAAAGTTTACAAGGGCACCAAATATCCCTAATATAATAAAACCCGTAGGTGTGTTGAAATAAAAGGATAATTCTTTTTTGGCAATAGTTTTAATATTTTTCATTTCATTGTCACGTCGTGGAATATTTTTTCAAGTTTACCTTTTCTTTTTGGAACTTTATCGTCATAAACAATAGAGCCTTTATTTATAATAATCACTCTTGAACACATCGCCTCAACCTCTTGTAAGATATGCGTGGAGAGAATAACGGTCTTTTTCTTACCCAACTCTTTGATTAATCCCCTTATTTCTACCACCTGATTAGGGTCAAGACCAGAAGTGGGTTCATCAAGAATTAATATCTCTGGATTTCCTATGATGGAAGCGGCCAGTCCTACTCTTTGTTTATATCCTCGGGAAAGATTTTCTATCTTATGTTTAAGTTTTTCTTCTACACCGCAAACTTTTATTATGTTTTTGGTATTTGGGGAACTGGTTTTTGTTGATGCTATAAATCTAAGATATTCCTCCACAGTCATTTCGCTATACAGAGGGTTATTTTCTGGCAGGTAGCCAATGAGCTTGGCAGCTTTAACGCGGTCTTTATCTGGATTTACAGTGCCCACAGACACCTCTCCTGAGGAAGGGCGGGCAAATCCGGTGAGCATGCGCATAGTGGTTGTTTTACCTGCGCCATTGGGACCCAAGAACCCGACCACCTCTCCTTTACCTATACTGAAAGATACATTGTCTACAGCGGTAACTTGACCAAATTGTTTAGACACATTCTTAAGTTTGATCATGGTCACTTATTATAGCACTCATTTTAAAGGCAAGGTCTTTAATTTTATTAAAGGCCTTGCCTTTAATAATTTGATTAGCGCTTTATCTGTGATTTGCCCCAAACGGAAGGAGCGCTCTTATCTTCTTTAAGATATGTAAAAGCCGTGGCAGCCGCGCGCGCGCCTAAGCCCACAGCTGAGGCTATCTGTTCGATAGAAAAGCCGTAGTGAATCAGGTCGCCAGCTGCAAAAACGCCGGGGACATTGGTCTCTAAAGTCTGATTTACATGTACATATCCCCCCTTGTCCATCTTGACACCAATGGGGATCATGAGTGCAGATCCCGGAACACCGCCTATTTCAATAAAAAGTTTGTTCAGTTTAATTTCCTGTTTCTTACTATCACTATTTCCCTTGATAAATATATTTACTCCTGTTAATTCTTTGTCTGAGCCTGATATTTTCTCAACTAGCGCATTACATATAACAGTTATATTCTTGCTCTTTTCTACCTGATCAAGCCACACAGGATCTCCTCGAAGCTCACTACCTCGGTAGATAAGATAAACCTTGGAGGCAACCTGGGCAACCTGCACAGCCGCCTGAACAGCCGAGTTAGCTCCCCCTACAACGGCACAGATCTGTCCCTTGTAGTCCTGCTTTTCACACGTTGCACAATACAGCACGCCTTTGCCAGTGTACTCTACTTCGCCAGGAATATTCAGCTTTCTTCTTTCCATCCCTGTTGCAAGAATAATAGACTTACATGTAAAGGCTTCGCCTTTATATGTTTGGATTTTGAACTTATGATCCTTAATTTGCTCTATTCTAATGACTTCATCTTCGATGAGCTCTCCGTTTACATCAGCGTCCACTTCTTTTGCGCGCTTTGCCGCTTGCTTGACCATGCGCTCCGTTAACTCTTTTCCAGTAATATCTTCAAAGCCAGGATAGTTTAGGATATCTGGAGCTAGCTGGAGTTGACCGCCAACGGTTTTGCCAATAATAATATGAGAAAGATGAAAACAAGAACAGTAGATAGAAGCCGTTAATCCAGCTGGACCCGCTCCTATTATGATTACATCTAATGGTTCAGTATTCATGTGTCAATTATACTTCTTTTGTTGTTTTAACCTTTGCAAGGTTAAACCATTGTAGAGAATCGTATGCGGCCTGGTTTGAAGTACGATAATCATGACCTGCCTCTTTATATAAGACTAATTTAAAATTTGATTTGCTTTGTGGATGTGTTGTGATTAGCTGTTTATGGAAACTTGCTGACTGTGAATAATCAATGCATTGATCATTTATCCCATGACCTATAAATATTTTTGTGTTGTCTAAATATTTAACGTTGTCTACTGGAGCCAAACCATCTTCATTATTAAGGTGTTTTCGCCATATGGGCGATGTTATTCCTCTATATAAATAGTGATACCCATCTTTCTTCATTCCTCGCATAAAATCCTCATTACTCTCTTCTCCTTGTATGCTCCCACAGGCTTTATTGTTGACTGCTGGATATATTAGACATAATTCACTAATTTTCTTTTCAAATCTAGGTAAGAGTGGAATATAACTACCTCCAAAACTTCTTCCCATAAATATGATTCTTTTGTATTTTAGTATTCGTTTTTTTCGTGAATAGTGGTTAATTGCGGTTGTGCCTGCCATGAATTCATGGTACAAGTCCAAAAAAGTTTGTATACAGCCCTGTGGAGTACATATTCCATCGCTTCTACCGTAGCCAATATAGTCAGGTACAAATAAATCAGTCTGATAGCTAAGAATATGTTTGGCGTCTGGTAAGTTTCCATTATCTGGTGGGATCGGAGCTCCCGGCCCGTAGATCACAACTGTGTCATTGTTTAAGCTTTGCTCACTTACATTGCTATATAAAATTCCTGCTATTTTTTTGATACGTAACAATTCAAAATTATACATTGCTGTTTATATTAGACAATAATATCGATTCGAGGATAGTGTACACCATGTGTGAATAAATTCCCAAGTCTTAACAATAATTCACCTCGCTCAAAATATAGGTTGAGTCTATTTTTTCTACTTTCATGTCCATCAAATAGCCAATACTGCCTAATCAGCCATTCTGTCGCATCTTGTCCGTATGATTTGATCATGCTGGATACAATTTGTTTTGGATTTTTTCTAAGTGATCCTGTTTCTGGATTGATAACCGATTCATCAAATATTATTCCGTCACTGATAAGTTTTGCAACCAAATCATGCACTTTGGCAGCACTAAGTCGAATTTCCTCATCTGGTTGCATTGCTGGAACAAAGCGCGGAAACTCGATGGGCATATTACTATATCTAGATAATGACCAAGGGATCCCTTTTTCTGTAAATATACCCGCAGCCTGTCGGTAGGCGTCTTCATTCCTCATGAGCACATCAATATCCTCGGAAGTAGGATTCTTTGTGAGCACGCCAGCATCAGCAAAAGTAAGATTTACAGAGGGAATAACTCCAGACTGGGCTTTATTCAAATATTTCTGAACTGCCAGAACAGTTTCCACCATAGCTGTCCATTTGCCACCAACTCGACTTGCCTCAATTGGATTACCAACACAGCTAGGGTCGATCAATGCGGAATCATAGCCTTGGACATATAATGGACAGAGGGTTACATTCATAGGTAGTTGATCTCCTAATACGTATACTTTTTCTAAATGCGATCCTGGCGTTCTTAGATTTAGACCACGTTCCCGTAGACAATCCACTACCCCATCCGTGGAGATGCCACGATCCGAAAGTGTATGCTCTATATGTGCAACTGACTCGTTCATTTTTATCCTATAATAATTAATGCTCATATTATATTGGGAAAAATGAAGATATCAATTTTTTAACTGATTTACACAAAATACTAATTATATGTTAATATATTAACATGATAACCGTACCCGATATTGTTCGCAAAATAATTAGTCGAACTCCTTATTTAGAGGAAGCATTATCTAGAGACATTATTAATCTGTCTGGATTAGCACGAGATATCCGTCCCGAAGTAGAGAAACTAACTATGAAAAAGGTTGAACTAGGATCTGTAATTATGGCTTTAAAGAGACTTCAACCTAAGCTTAGAACAAGCTTAGAACTTGAAATGATTTTTAAAACACCTCCAGAGCTAATTTTACGCTCCAATCTGTTAGAAATTACAATAGCAAATTCATCATTACTTGCAGAAAAGCAGAAACATCTTCTACTTTATGCGAGCAAACGTCATGCTCAATTTATTACTATTACTCATGGTATTTTTGAAACAACAATTATTGCTAGTCGGCAGACATTAGACATGATCTATAAACTATATAAAGACGAAAAAATTATATCTGAGATAGCAGATTTATCATCAATTACTGTAAAGTTCCCCGTAGATATAATCAATACTTCAGGGGTGTACTACACTATTCTCAAGATACTCGCTTGGGAAAATATTGATATTACTGAGGTTGTTTCAACTTACTCAGAAATTACAATTATCCTTAAAAAGGATTATGTTGAACGAGCATTTGGGTTAATCAAAGGACTCTTTGACTAATAATTCTTCACTTGTAACATTGTTTTGAGTATCTGATGAAGCAAATCCGTGGCATCCAGCAGGTCCTGCTCCAATGATTACTACATCTAAATTATCTTTGTGCATATTCCTATTTTACACCATACGCCAGATAGCTTATTCTGTAAATTATCTTATTTGACAAACTATAGATAATAGTTAAACTGTATCTAAGATATAAACAAATAATTTATATCTGGAAGGAGGTGAAGTTACAATGAATGAAACTTTGAAATTTGGTATTGAACCAGAGCTGTTGGCTGAAGTAGATTTGTTTAGAGCTATTTGTAATGATGAGAATAATCATATACCTACGCCACAAGAACTAGGGGCTGTAACAGCTTTTTCTGATGCTTTATTTTCATATGATAACGAAGCCCTGGATATTGTGGCCCAGTTTTTTGAACCAGGTGAAGATGGGTTAACAACGATAAGCGAGGCAGCAATGCAATTGCACGATTATGTTTGTCAAACGTCCAGTGTTTGACACTAATTTATTTTAAATATTTTAAAACCCGGTTTTAAAACTAATTGTCTGTGGTATTTGATTCAGTAAGTCGGTTGCATTAAAGTTATTTCCTACAGTTTCTGCCAATAATTCTCCTGCCTTTTTATTTAAGTAAGAACCAGCGGTTGTAGCTAAGAAAGGATCGTTTTTACACGCCAAGGCGGCTACTAATCCTGCAAGAACGTCCCCGGTTCCGCCTTTGGTCATCCCAGGGTTGCCTCCAGAGATAGTTACGCATTTATCTGGAGAACAGACAATATCTACTTGTCCCTTTAGTAAGATAATGCAACTATGCTGTTTGGCCATATCTTGAACTTTTTTATTATTACCAAAGAGCATTTCAAATTCCCTGACGTGAGGAGTTAAGATTGCCCCGACTGAGATCTGGGATTTGTCTATTGTCTGCAAGGCTCCACCATCCAAGACCAGTTGAGATTTGGTAGATAGTATTGATTCGGTAAGTTTTTTTGTGTCATCGTCACCAGATTGCTCCCCTTCTTTGCGAGGCAGGCCGGGGCCAATAAGAATGCAGTCTGCTTCATTTATATAGGAATTAATATCTGATCTGGGAATAACTATGCCGTTTTGAAACTTGGTTTTGAGTGATTTTACAATCTCATTATTTTCGGGAGTTGAAGCAATATACACCATGTCTACAAGGCGACTTGCAATCTGGGCACTCCAGATTAAGGGAGCATGAAATAGGGCTGAACCCGCTATAATGAGTAACTTCCCATTCTGCCCCTTATGAGAGTCAGCTTCTGGCTGATAAAGCTGTTTAAGTATCTCCGGATTAAATTCCTGCATAGTGAGTATTTTAAAGAGAATATATCCAGAAAGCAATCTTATTGGGGAACCTATTGTCAGCATAGTATGGATACGATTTAAGAGCTGGGTATTTATTTTTAAGATAAGAAATTACATAACTATCTGGTTGATCCGAATAAACTGGAACTACTACTTCATCTCCTGTGTTTAGAGCAAGATACTCGACGTTATAGTCTGCAACAATCGGATAGTCTGCATGAATAGCGTCATATAGTGTTTTCTGTTCAAGATATTCTGCTCTAATTCCTGGCTTTATTCCCATATTTTCTGTGTCTTTGAGTAAGTAGTTAAGCGTGAACCTTTCAAACTCAGATACATGAGCTATTTTCTGATGTGAAGAATCGCTAAGAATAAGATAATTGGCTACATATCTAAGATCAGACCTAATGGCTTTCGCATATTCTTCCTTTATCAACGAGGCTCTAACTAGACTATGGCTATATATAAATAAGGATGCTAATAGAGCTACAATTAGAAATAAATTAGCGTAATTAGTTATTGATTGGTTTAACTTCTTAATTAGTGAGAATAGATAATTAATACCAACTGCCGTTATGCCAAATACAGTTAATAGTTGTCCAGATAGTCGCATATTGTGTGGCATTGATTGCCCTCCTTCAAAGGTAAAAACGGCAGGAATGAGGAAGATTGCCAAATTCAGCAATACTAATGTATTAAATATTTTTTGGCTGCGAGTAGCAAAAGAAATGTTTTTTGCTATTAAGCCCAATCCGGCAATAAACCCAAGAGAAACAATTGGTTGTATAAGTGGAGCTTGTCCGTAATTCACACGCCAGTTTTGGTCACCAACAAAAAAGTAGCCAGTAATAACTTTACCCGCTTGTTTAGCTGCAAGAATAAATCCTTCCATAATAGTCTTATGTGTAAAGACAGAGACCTCGCTAACGCGTGATGCTAGTGGTTCTGGGAAGGCAATAAACATTAAGATCGTAGGTATAAGTGTAATGAGTCCAGCTAGAATCATGATACTAAGATGCTTAATTCTGATGCTTGCTCTCTGCTTACTAAATAACCACCAAGCCATAAGTATAAAGGGCATAAAGATTGCGATGGCACGGTATGCTGGGTAGGTATAAAAACCTAGCCCTAGAAGTACACCAATGACTGCCGCTTTTAAAACTGTTTTATTACTCCAATAAGACTGGAATAATAGATAGATTAAACCCAGAATAAATGGAACTAGTATCGAACGAAAACCTGACCTGGATAAAGCAATATGCCATGGTGAAGTAGCTAAGATTATTCCTGCAATTATACCGGTTGTTTTATCCTTAAGTTTAGTAATTATCCAGATAAACAACGTTACAGTTGCTGAACCTATTAATGCTGATAGTCCGTAAACTTGCCATACTCCAGATCCAAAGACAGCAAAGAAACCCTTAAGTAATACTATATATAAACCCTCATTGTGTTCACCAAATCTAAAATAGAAAGGCTGAATAGGAGAATATAAAGCCTCTAATCCATTTATGGCAACATCTGGATATAAGCTGTCTATCTGACTGATCTGAGTAAAACGCAGATAAAATCCGACTATACTAATTATGCCAGCTAAAGTTAAAAATAGTTTATTTTTCATCGCTGTTCTCTCATTAAGATAATGTTATCTATAAATATGCGACTATCTGCAGCCCCAGCGTCTTGCTCAATTAGTATTTTATTAATACTATCGCTATTAATATTTAAAAGTGATAGTGGTATATTCACAATAGCCCAGCCCTTTTCTCCTCCGATTAAAAAGTCATTTACCATAACTTTATTGCTCTGTTTGTTTTGATCGTCAGATACAGATAGGCTTATAACCTGTTCCACATCTTCTCTATACAGATAGAACTGAATATTTGTGTATGATTGAGTAGAGACTAACTCTGGGAATACAAAGACGGCGCCTGCTTGTGATTTCTTGAATTTAATTAATATTGATTTAAAACCTTCAACTGACATCTCGAGGCTCTTGATATCAGTGTCAGTTTCCCATCCTTCTTGGACAACATTTACCTTGAATTCATCGTCATAAAGTATATATTGAGAAGGTAAAGCGCTGAGATTTGTTTGAGCTTGCTCATTAATCTCTCTGTAAACTTCAGCCACATTATCACCTTGAAGAGCTGCGTAAACTAATTTACCGTAATCAGATGGAATATATTTAACGTGGTCTTCAAGTAAACATGGACAACCTATGTCATGAAAACTCCACGCTGCCCAGCCAATATCTAGCTGCTTGGCATAGCGGATTAGCGATGTAACATCTTTTTGACTCATACGTGGATACGCGTCTGCGCCAAATTCTCCAATAAAAACAGGCAAATCTTGAGCTATTAATCCAAATATTTCTTCAAACTCTTCTACACTATTGTAGACATTTGCTCTATAAACTATATTGTCAAAAGGCATAGGATTGGCTAGGTATGGATTAATTTTGCGACCCCAATCTTCACCCGTAACAAAGATTAATGAGCGAGGATGAACTTGACGTACTTGAGCTATTAATGCACTATAGGCATTAAATATTTCCTCATGGGTAACATCATGCGGCTCAAGCATTAAGTCGTATAAAACAGTTGGGTCGTCTCTGTATTTATCAGCAATATCCAGCCACATTTTATATGTCCCTTCATCGGGTAGTTGATTGAATGTTGTGACATATGGATGAATGAGTACATATGCACCTTGTTGTCTCGCTGGGCGTATAACCTGTTTCTCTAGAGCATCTAGTGTTCCTGCAGGATCACGCAGATAATCCTCTTGAATGATGCGAGTACGTATAATGTTAGCTCCCCAACTATTTATAACATATCTCGTAGCCTTTGGATTCCACTTTTGTGTATCCCCTCCCCAGTTAACACCGGCTATATTTACGCCCCGCAATAGGACTCGCTCTCCTGATTCGTTAATGATATTTTTTTCATCTGTACTAAGCCAAGTGGCAGTTTTGTTTAATCCCAAGATTTGCCTAACAACACTTCCTGTGTCGTTAATAAAAGAACTCCTAAGACCAGGAAAGATAGAACTAATAAAGAAAATATTAACCAGAATAATAAATATAATTGGAAATATGGATTTTAGGTAAACTATGATCCCGCTAAGCGGGATGAAACACTTGATTATTTTTAGTAAATTTTTATTCTTCATTATTCTTTGTTAACTTTGTTAACTTTGTTAACTTTCCGCAAAATGTAACGAATCTGTTGGTCTTTTGTTCCAGACTTAATTCCCTGGATAATCTCTTCTGCCTCTAGCGTTGTACTACCTCCAGTATAATTAGTGAAGTCTATAACTAAATCACTATTGATATATGCGTTGTAGAGGATCGTGTTATTTTCTACTGAATATGTATCGATAAGATTCTGCCGGTCTACGATATAATCTATAGACTTCCAGGTATTATTAAGCCTCTCAATTGTAGCTGGATCCCTGTCAACTTTTTTGGCCATTTCAGATAGGGGAAAACTAATTGAGTTGGCTCCGTATGGCAACCTAAGATCTAAGAACATCCAGTCATCACTTATAATCACATCTTTTTGGGAGAGATTTTGTCTGATATATTTAAGTAAAGCAACTTGCTCATTAACACGATTCTGAGTATATAGTTGCCCCCCAGTCAGCAGCAAGTAAATAGTAACAATTGGTAGGACTACAATGAGACTTTTGAGCAGTAATTGGCGTGCTAGGATGGACATCTTATGATAGACGAGATTGATCACTAAGCTTATGTTGATTGTCAGAAATGTCAGCACGGGAATAATATAAAAACCTTGAATTAGTTGTCCGCGCAGAAGAAACGCGCTGTAGCCAATTGTTGCTATTAAAGAAGTGATGATAATTGAATTGCGCTTATATAAGCTGTACATTAATAGTGCCAATGTTGAGGCAACGCCAATTACTAAGAATGCTCTGTCTAACCCTAGCCATTCCGTAAGAGAGAGATCAAAGTAACTATTCTTGACCCAAGGATACTCCCCTCCACCTCTCCCCAACTGATATTGAACTGTTTCAATTAAACTAACATGCTTTCCACCAGTAATTTGATCGGATAAAAACTCATTCCTAAGTAAAGCAGTTAAGGGAAATAGCCCAATAATAAATAATGTGGTGATGAGCCAAGTGCCGATGGCATACAGCTTCAATGCGCCTTTGTTTAAGCTCCAAGCAAGATACAAGTAGGCTGGGTAGACGAATAAAGCAAACTCTTTAGATAAAGCAGCGATTCCAAACGTCAGCGCTGACATGATAACCCTTTGCAGATTTCCGGCACCTGAAACAAGTAAATATAATGAGACTACTAGCCAAAGATTTTGGATATTATCTAGTAAAACCTGTCTATGAAAATAGATTGATAGTGGTGAAAATATTAGAAAAATTGTTCCAGCTAAGGCGATTATTTTCTTGCTGGTGACTTTTTCTAATAGTAAATATGTAAACAAATTTGCGACGCTAGCTACTATGACCATCAGCAATCTTGCAGATACAATAGATATTCCAAAAGTAAACGGACCACCTGTAAGTAAAAACCAGAGCCCTATAAATATCCACCCCAATGGAGGGTGGTCATAAAAGTAGGTATATGGGCTTAGTTGTCCACCATTTACTGACCACCATCCTTGCGCAGCGTAGATACCCTCGTCAACATAAAATTCAGGATATTGCCAGAAATTAATAAAATGGGTGGCAAATGTCCCAAAGAAAACAAAAAATGGAAATGTGTATTTGTTTACTATTCGTTTCATTCTATATAGTATTGTTGTAATCTATGAGTATTGTAGTGTTCTGTTTTTTCCCAGTTATTATCTCCTAGTAATATCTGAATTCCCCCTCTCAATGAGGAATATGCGAGTACTAGCTGATAAGGAAAATAAACTATAAGTAATAATATATAAATCATAGCAGAGCTTGCTATCTGATAGCTATACTTGAATTCATATAAACCGATGAGCATTAGAATAATATGGATAATCAGAAAATAGAGAGGTATAAATGAGTATAAAGTTAGCATAAATGGAACCCTAGAATTCAAAGCTAAAGTTGGTAAGATAACAAATCCAATTAAACTAAAATGATAGATCACGGGTTGTAAAATAACGTATAGAGCAAGTAACTGCTGTTTTAAGGTAGGAAGCTTGGTCCAGATGCCACTAAAAAGTATCTGAAAATATCCTCTATTCCAGCGTGATCGCTGTTTAATAAATGAATTAAGATTTGCTGGTGTTTCTTCGAGAGTTGCAATACGCACATCGTTAATTGCCGTGATTTTGTATCCTGCCGCTGATAAACGCATTCCAATATCTGCATCTTCCGTGAGCTTGGTGTCATCCCAACCTCCTATGCTCTGTAAAACAGAACGCGCAAAGAATACCGTATTTCCACCAAGAGGTGTAGCGCCTAAATCGCTAAACATGGGAATTACCGATTTAAACCAGTAGTAATACTCTAAGACATTTAATGGAGCAAACCATGATGCGTTAACAGTAACTAACTGCACTGCTGACTGAACTACATCTACTTTTCGCTTGCTAAATGTTGAATTAACTGCAGTTACTATATCCATATGAGGTTCGTCTTCAGCGTCAAATACTCCAATAAAATCACCAGTTGCATGAAGCAAGCCCTCATTAAGAGCTCTTGCTTTGTTGACTGGATAACCCGCGTAGGTAATTAGTTTTATATCTGTTCCATTTAATTCAGGTAATAGTTCGCGCACCTTATTGATTGTGCCTGTATCGTCATTGCGAATAACAACAATAACCTCAAATAATTGCTTAGGATAATTAATCTTTGCCATTGCTCGCAGCGTGTCCTGAATTACTTTTTCTTCGAATCTCGCTGGAATAATTAAGGTAAACTTACTCTTAATTGTAGATAAGGTCTCCATATCTGGTTTTAGATGTGTAAGGTCTTTGTCTATAAACCATGAATATAGTAGCCCATAAGTAGAGAAAGCTCCTTGGAGGATAAGGAGTGTAGTAAATACAAACAACAGCGAGCTTATGAGAGTTAAGCTTAAAAGCTGAGTTAAGCCCAATAATCCTAGTAAAAATACTGTAATAATAAGTACTGCTTTCATATCCTATAGTGTAGTGATTATTATACCTCCATTGAGTTCAAATGCAAGTTTATTTACCAAGAAATCTCTAGAGGGGTTTGATTACCAATGAGGAAGTTATTGGAGCTCCACATTAACAAAAGTAACTCCGTCATTCAATGGATGTGGTTCTACATCACAACCTTGAAATGGACTTACTTCTTGCATGTTTTGTGATCCTCCACGATCAGTTAACCCCATGGAGAAAGTAACATTTGCTCGATCATCACCATATCTCCAGCGATCCATCTGTAAACTAACTGCTGATGTTTGTGCATCTGGTTGACCGTCTGCTGTCCATTTTATAAGACTAGCATGGCTTTTGAATGCATCTGGAAGCTCCACTCGTGCATATGAGCGGACTTGAGCTGTTCCCTCTGTGATCATTTGTGCAACTTGTTCGCTGTTTAAAGAGTATGTCTGGCCTGTTCCCACTACTTTGCCGTTTTTAACCTCGTCGTGTTCGTGCATAGTTAGGGAGAATGGATAAGGGGTTAATGTTTCAGCTGCTTCTGCTGCTGGTGTAGCTGTTTCTACAGCTGCTGGTGTGTTCCCATTTGGATTAATCCAAGAAGCTTGCAATGTAGCCATGGCTTCTGGTTCGTTAGCCATGATAGTTGCAATTGGTGATGCGTTATCTTGATTACTGACTATCTTAAGTGCAGCTTCCTGAACTGAAGGAGCACATCCGCCAGTTAGTCCAGCTGCCAAAGTTAGTCTTAATGCTGTTTCTCTTAAATTCATATTTATTAAACTCGAGAGGTTATTATAACTGGATATTTTATCTTTGTCAAGACTATGGGTTTGTAGTTACTAGCTTAAGGCAAGACCTTTCATTTTATGCAAGGTCTTGCCTTGTCTCGTAAGCGAGCTACTAACTCTAGCTTGACACATGTAATGTAATATCCTATAGGTTAAGGCTATAAGGGTTTTGAATCGCATATGTTATAATTAATTTATGAAAACATCTGTTTTATCATTTCGGACTGTGATTGAGAAAGATGGCACTTCGTACCATGGGCATGTTCCTTCCTTGCCAGGATGCCACACTCAAGGAGAGTCAATTGAACAAACCCGCAAATACCTTAGAGAAGCAATAGCTGGTTATCTTAAAACACTTAAAAAACAAGGGTTGATAATTCCCACAGACGAAAGCTATGAATCTGTTGAGTCCTTTGACATGCGTAGCCTTTTTGAAAATCACCCCTCTTCTCAATCGTATGTCTAATATTCCTGTTATAACTGCTCGAAAACTGATTAAACTTTTAAGAAAAAATGGCTTTGTTCATTCTAGAACAGAAGGTAGTCACCAGATATTTTTCCATCCAGGAAACAAGCGCATTGTTTCAGTTCCCGTTCATGCTGGAAAAGACCTTGGACGTGGAATCACCCGAGCGATTTTAAAAGACGCTGATATCTTACCTGAAAGCTCTCTCTAAAATAAACTGTTTATTGTCAAGACTATGGGTTTGTAGTTACTAGCTTAAGGCAAGACCTTTCATTTCATGCAAGGTCTTGCCTTGTCTCGTAAGCGAGCTACTAACTCTAACTTGACACATTCATAAAGGCAACCTATAATACACGACTATGAGCAATACTCTTACAAAGAAACTCTTTACTATTACTGCGTTGGCAATTATTCTAGGGAGTGTGTTTGGTTTTTCTGAAAGCAATGTGGATGGGAAGTCGGCCAGTGCTTTTATAGATAAGAAGATCAATAAATCTGGGACTAGTGATTATTATGATAATCTAACCGGATCAGATGCGTTTAAACCAGGAGAGGTAATCACCTACAAGATTTTTGTTCGTAACACCGGAGATGTAGATATTGTAAATATTCGCGTTAAGGATATATTTTCAAAATATGTTAACTATCACTCTGCTCCATCAGGAGGAGACTATAAAGATGGCGTGTGGGAAATAAATATAGGAACTCTTGCGCCTGGCGACACCAAAACATTAATGGTTCGTGGGTTAGTTGTGGGTAATCAAGACTTACCTAGTGATCAAAGCTTAATTTGTGATCTTAAAAATCGTGCGGAGATGCATGGTGATGTTTCTGGAGGTTTACTTGTAGCTGATGAGGCAGAGTTCTGTATTGAGCATGGAGTGATTACAACTACTGCGGTTACCACTTATGGTAAGGGTGGACCAGTTGCAGACTACTTACCTGAAGCAGGAGCTGGCAGTGTGATATTGATCACTTCACTTCTATCTGGAGCAGGTCTGGCTTTCCGCAAGTTTGCTAAATAAGTTGGTTGAATCGTCAACTAATCGTCAACCTTGCTACTCTGTAATCACCTGGGATATTCTAATATCGTGTTCTGCTTGTGGTAATTCTGAAAAGATCTGAAAAGAAAAAGCGAGAGCTATGGTTGGAACGGAAAGATTTTCCAGAAAGCGGTCATAGTATCCCGCTCCTCTACCAATGCGTACACCGCTTTTTGTGAAGGCACGTCCCGGAACAATAATTAAATCCAGATCACTGGGGTTAATAGCTGTATTTTCAAAAAGCTTAACTGACGAAAGACTGTTCCCTTCTATTTTTGGAATATAAAAATCCTTTTTTATTTTAAATAGCGATTGTATTTGTACTTCGTCTCTAAGTGGCAAATAAACCATTATCTTATTAGATTTATCAAAGGACTGGCCTTTGATAAAATTGTCTATAAGAGAGGTGCTGTGGCTAGTTAAATCCTCAGTAGATAATTTGTCAAATTCTTTTTTGATCAAATCTCGGTAATACTGTTTGTTTTGCATCTTTTGGTAAAATGAATATAGGTAAACTATGAAACATATGAATATAGACATTATAACTTTATTTCCCAAGATGTTCTCTGGACCATTCGAGGAATCAATAGTACAAAGAGCTCAGGATAAGAAACTTGTTCAGATAACTATCTACGACCTGCGTAACTGGGCTTTGGATAAACGTGGAACTGTAGATGACAAGCCTTATGGAGGAGGCACGGGAATGCTCTTGCGGCCTGAACCAATATTTGATGTAGTTAAAGATATTAAGTCCAAAAGTCCGACCAGTCACTTCGTAAAAGGTCGGACCTTAAATACAAGGGTTGTGCTGTTGGATGCGGGAGGAGAATTATATAATCAAAAAAAAGCAGCTGAATACAGCAAGTTGGATCAGCTTATTTTAATCTGTGGCCATTATGAGGGAGTAGATTATCGTGTACACGAACATCTAGCTGACGAAATAATCTCCATTGGAAATTTTGTTCTAACGGGTGGAGAAATTCCTGCAATGCTTATAGCTGACTCAGTGACTAGGCTAATACCTGGGGTTTTAGAAAAAGAAGAAGCAACTACCATTGAATCATTCTCTGATGAGATGACATTGGAATATCCTCAATATACCAGACCTGAAATATACCAAGGGCATAAGGTCCCAGAAATATTACTATCTGGTGATCATGCAAAGATAGATAACTGGAGAAAAGAAGAGAGTATTAAGAGAACTGAAGTTAATCGTTCAGATCTGGCTTAATATTTAGCCTAATTGTTTGCATATCTGTGGATGCAATATCCGTAAGGTAGTGTTCGTCTGCTGTTGTAATAATTGTTTGGTATCCAGAAATAATATTTTGAATAAGTTGGCGATGCTGTTTATCTAGTTCAGAAAAGATATCATCAAGTAAAAGAACTGGTTTTTCTTGGGTTTGGTGTTCCAGATACTTAAGCTCGCCATATTTTAGCCAAAGCACCCCCATGCGTTGTTCTCCTCTACTCCCAAATTGATCAAGATTAATTTTAGACTTTTCATTATTTAAGCAGAGAATAATATCGTCGCGGTGAGGGCCTACTAAGGTGTATCCTGCGGAGAGTTCAGCTTGTTGGTATTTTAATAGACGCTCTTTACTGATAGCGCTATGGTCATAGTTAAGAATAAAATTAAATTCAGGCGTATGTTGATTGTTTAAAAAGCTAATACATTCTTCGCGAAACTTTGTAATTATTTGTCCGTGCATAATTACCAAGCTGTCCCAGTGAGTTAACTCATCTTCACGAAGAGTATTTTCCTCTCTCATTCTGTATAGTAGTTTATTTCTTCTACGTATTGCTTTTTCATATTCCGTCAAAGCGTGGGCATATTTTCTGTCTGTTTGGATAAGCACGCTGTCTAAAAAGTTTCTGCGCCTTGCCGGGGATCCAGTTATTAGCTGAATATCCTCTGGACTAAAAACAACAGCGTTAAATTCTCCTACGAAATTACTTTTTTGCTTGCCTACTCCATTTACCAGATATCTTTTTCCTGCTGTTCGTGTTCCGTTTGTTGTTCCGTTTGTTGTTATTATTGTCAGCTCTTGTTTTCCATTTTGATTAGTTATGAATCCTTCAATTCTCGCTAGTTCAGATTCATGTGCAATTACAGCTTTTTCTACCAGTGCTCGAAAACTTTTGCCTGTGGCTAGTAGATAAATAGCCTCTAGGATATTTGTCTTGCCTGCAGTGTTAGGCCCCACAATTGTGGTTAATGTAGGTGAAAACTTAAACATATGATCGTTGTATACGCGAAAATTATGAAGCTTAATATTTTGTATGAACATTAAAGGATAATAACATTAATACGAAAGCTTGGAGTATTATTTGTTAATAATAAACAAAGTTTCCATTTTAGAAGAGAGTGAAGGGAAAAAACCATCCGTGAGATGTAGATTGTTCTTCTTGAAGAGATCTTTCCACCAAGTACGTGAGAAAACAGACACCCTTGATAGGTCGTGTCCATAAAATTTCTGCATCCACCAGTTTTCTGTTGTAAATACTTTATGAAAACAGTGTTTACGGCTTACTCGGCAACATTCTCTCAAGGCTTGGGGTAAATTATGCTCATCAATGTGGCTAAGTACGTTAAACGTAGCTACAACATCAAATGAATTGCTGTCATATGGAAGATGAAGAATATCACCGTATTTGAGATGTTTTTTGATTCTTGGATTTGCTCTAGATAAAGCATATTTAGAAATCTCAATCCCCTTTGCATCAACTCCCAATAACCTAAGGTAGTGCACTAAATGTCCAGTAGCACAGCCAACATCAAGCACTGATTTAGGCTTTAGAAATATTTTTATCATGAGAGCACGGTATATGTTGGCTAAATTGACTTTTAGTTTGCCCGTAAATTTAGTTGTGTATCCACGATACCCAACGCCTTCCTCATAGTATTCGCGGTTATAAAAAGATGCGTCAAGAGAAAATGGAGAAATGACTGTTCCATGAAACTTCTTGCCAGTCATTAACTTTTCCATATTGGCAATATTTGTACCTCTTAGCACGATTACAGTAAGTCCGAGTTTTTGTGCTTCTTTGGCGGCAATTGGATCCCAAGGCACATTCATCCCTGGTGTCCATTCACTTCCAATAAGCCGGCGGAAGTATTTCCAGGTTGTGCGTTCTATTGGGCGAGCATTTTTATCTATCCGAGGGTCTGCAGTATAGACCATATCTACGTTACTTAAGTTTATAAGAACTTTAGCCTTATGCATTTTAGCTAATAACACTGCGCAGTAGTCTGTGGACCAGCCGGGTTTCCAGCCAGCAGCGACTACTACGGGTTCTTTTACGCCTGGTGCCATGCGATCATACTGATCAATGATTTTAGTGTGGGCAATGTCTTTAAAGATTGTACGGATAAGATGGGCATTGATTCTAGTAGCATGAATACCTAGCCAGTCCAGGTCATCGCGGGTAACCTCGCCAATTACTTCATTTCCAGCATCGCGATAGCTTCTGGCAGTTGCCCCACCACCAGCAACAATAATAAATCGTCTGTTGTATTGGGTAATTTGAGTGCGAATAAAGGTGTTAAAATCCTGGAGAAACTTGGTGTCTATTCCTCCGTTGGGAACAATTAATGATCCACCTAAGCTTAAAATAATTGTTTCTTCAAATGCCATTTTTACCCATTAAAAAAGAGCCCGGAGGCCCTTAGTTTTGTGTTAATAACGTCCCATTGAGGACATTGCTTAAATTACAAACGATAATTTGATTCTGCATAAACCTACTACCACTCCCTATGTATATATTATGTAATGTAATGGCAGAATAGCAGATTAATCCTTTCCCTGTCAACATTAGAGAATATTATACGTACAATTTATGTATAAAGCAACTTCGTGGAGACAAAGTTCTTCATTTTAGTCTGGAAGATTTCTTTTGAGAAATTGTTGGCATGTTTTATACAGTCTTCTTTTCTTATATTTAGTTTATCTAGTTTTTTCATTGCGGCAACAACTATTTCTAAATTTAACTCATCAAATAACACTCCTGTCTTGCCCTCTATAATTGTTTCTGGTACTCCTCCGCTTCTTAGAGCTACTACCGGAATTCCATAGCCCATTGCCTCAACTGGGACAATTCCAAATTCTTCATCTTTAGCAGGAAAGATTAAAGCTTTCGCATTGGCATAAATAGAAGGTAGGTCTTTATCAGCTATCTCTCCTAAGAAAGTGACCAGAGACGGCGTTTTTACTTTAGATCGCAAATATTCTTCATCAGGTCCCTTACCTACGATAATTAACTGTTTATTGAGTTTTTGACAAGCTTCGATTGCCAAATCTATGTGTTTAGCTCGAGCCAAACGAGACACAACCAGGTAATAATCGCCAACACACTCTAAGTGTGTGTTTATATTAATCTTAACTGGTGGGTAGATTACTGTTGATTTGTGGCGGTAAAATTTAGTAATTCTCTTTTGTGTTTCTTTGGAGTTAGCAATAAAGTAATTAACGCTTTGGGCTATATTGAAATCATAGAGACGTAAAAAATGATTAACAATATAGCTGTATAGGCGCACAACTTTGTACTTATTCCAGTTTCGTGCCGTATCATAGCCATAGAGATAACGAGGTGGAGTGTGTAGATATGAAATGTGTGTAGTGATTTTGGGATTGGTAATAATTCCCCGAGGCATGTACCAAGCAGAAGAGCTGATTACGACGTCGTAGTCAGAAAAATCGAAATATTTCCAGACCCAGGGAGTTAAAAATCTAAGGGGTGAGTGGAATTTTTTTACAAACCAATTTCGCTCCACCCAGGAAGTTCGAATATCCCAGGTTTTAATTCTCTCAGCGTGTGGCCCCAATCCATCCCAGTTTACAAAAGCGGTATAAATAGGTGCTTTTGGCCAGATTTCATGCATTGCCTCAAGCACTCTTTCTGCTCCACCATAGACCTGTAGATAATCATGAACTAGTGCTAGTTTCATTTTAGAAATAGTGCTTTGGTAAATGCTTGCTTGTCATTGTCATGGGTTAGGATTCTTAGAACCTCATCAGGAAATATGAACTTTGCTTCGGAAACTTCCCAGTCGTGATCTTCAGGATTACCTGAAACATATTCCATAAGATAGTAGTGCACTGTCTTATCTATTAAACAATCTTCCCATTGATATTTATATTTTACCAATGGGAGCTTTTTTATAATTTTAGCCTTAATCCCTCCCTCTTCCCCTACTTCGCGAAGTGCTGCTTGTTCAATTGATTCATCGGCAATTTCATCACCCACTAAGCCCTTAGGAAAACTCCAGTGACCAAACTGAGAGTGTTGAGTGATTAACCACAAAAGTGGTTGATCACGAAATCCTGAGCCTTGCGAAGGACTTTCCTTGCATACTATCCCCCCTGCTGAAATTTCTATTTTATTCTTCATAGTTCGCTTAACTTGTTTTATTTTACAGCATTTCTAGTTGCTGGTTATCCTCTTTCTCAACAATTTCTGGTTCTGGTTTTGTTGGTTGATATAACTTTTTAACGCGCGCCCAATGAGAGCGGAAGGCAAGTTTGTCAAAATGTTCTTTGGTTTCAACTGTGTCAAGGCGGCTTAATTTAGCAGTATTTAGATCAAGATCTATGTCAATATCTATAACAATTTGAGCTAATTTTTTAGCCATGAGGACGTCTTTTTTAGAATCGGATAATAATTTTTGCTGTCTACCGCTTAGCTCTTGTAGATGATTATATACTTCCTCTAAAGAACTGTATTTAGTTATTAACTCGCTTGCAGATTTTGGACCGATCCCTTTAACACCTGGGTAATTATCTGAAGGATCACCCATAAGCGCTTTATAGTCAACCATTTGTTGAGGGTGAATTTTATATTTTTCCTCCACCTCTGTTTCACCAAATAATTTTCCTTGAGCTATACCTTTTACGGGCATATACACTTTTGTTTTTTGACTGACCAACTGTAATAAATCTCGATCTCCGGTAATAATAACTGTTTCTAGATTTCTGCTCTGGGCGAGGTTGGCCAAAGTTCCAATAATGTCATCTGCCTCATAACCTGCTTGCTCATAAATAGGAATTCTAAGAGTATGTAGAAGTTCTTTAGTAGGCTTGATCTGGGAAATTAAATTGTCTGGTGTGAGTTTGCGCTGGACTCGGTAGTTTTCATATAACTTATCTCTAAAAGTCGGCAAGGGCAAATCAAAGGCACAGATTATATATGCGGGATTAAATAATTCTATAAAGCTGAGTAACATTTGGGTAAATCCGTAAATAGCATTTATGGATGTCTTATCTTTTAGAGTTAATGTTTCGGGGAGTGCATAAAAAGCACGGTATAGTATCGCGTTGGAGTCGATTAGCAGCAGTTTTTCCATATATTAGTCTTTTTTCATTAGACTATCTAACTCTTCACCGTCCAAAGTCTCTTTTATAAGCAACTCTTTGGCCAAGCGGTCAAGCTTAAGCTTATGCTTTTTTAATAATTGCTTTGCATCTGTGTATGCATTATCTATAATTAACTTTACCTCTTGGTCAATTAAAGACTGCATTTGCGGACTTATCTGCGGTTGCTCAAAATATCCTTTTCCTATCTCAACTTCCTGCATCTGGGATCCAAAGTCTATTGGACCAAGCTTGCTCATACCAAAATCCAGAACCATTGCGCGGGCTATTCTGGTGGATACATCGATGTCACTAGAGGCGCCAGATGTCATCTCTGAAAATATGAGCTCCTCTGCAGCACGCCCGCCTAGCAATGTTCTAATCTGAGCAAGTAATCGGGTTTTTGTTTCGTGGGTTCTATCGGTTTCGGGAACAATTAAATTAAAACCTAATGCGCGACCACGAGACACAATGGAAATTCGGTGCACTGGATCCGTGTCTTCCTGTACGTATGACATAACTGCGTGACCAGCTTCATGGTAAGCCGTCATTTTGCGGTCTTCATCCGATTGTAACCGCTTTTTTTCTGGTCCCAACTTAACTTTAGTAGCCGCTTCTTCAATGTGTTCCATGTTTATCTTTAGCTTATTCTCGCGAGCCGTAAGAATAGCTGCCTCATTCATCATGTTTTCAATATCTGCTCCGGAAAAACCTACTGTGCGGCGCGCCACTTTTTTCCAGTTAATACTTTTTACAAATGGTTTGCCTTTTGCATGTATCATGGCAATTTCTTGTCTACCTTCAATGTCTGGTAAATCCAGCTGGATGCGTCGGTCAAAACGACCAGGTCGAAGTAATGCTGAGTCCAGCATGTCTCCACGGTTGGTTGCAGCAATTACAATAACGCTTTCATTGGGCTCAAAACCGTCCATTTCTACCAACATCTGGTTGAGTGTCTGCTCCCTTTCATCATGACCTCCCATCGCTCCGACGGAGCGCGTACGGCCAATTGCATCAACTTCATCAATAAAAATAATCGAAGGAGCCTGTTTTTTAGCGGTCTTAAACAGGTCCCGCATTCGGGCACTCCCTACTCCAACTAACATTTCCATAAATTCTGAGCCAGCCATGGAGAAAAAAGGCACCTTGGCTTCTCCAGCTACAGCTTTAGCAAGTAGAGTTTTACCAGTCCCCGATGGGCCAACAAGCAATACTCCTTTGGGAGTACGTGCTCCAACACTTGCGTATTTCTTCGGGTGCTTTAGAAAGTCTACAATTTCTTCCATTTCTTTTTTGGCTTCTTGGATACCCGCAATGTCTTTAAAGGTGATTTTGGGTTTTTCCTGATCAAATAGTTTGGCAGTAGATTGACCAAAAGAAAAAATTGAGCTTTGTGCCCCTTTAGCCTGGCGGAAGATAAAAAAGAAGAAGCCAACCATAAGCAAGATTGGTAATATATTTATAACCAGGTCAATAAAAGGTACATTAAAAAAACTATCTCCCTCGATTTCAATCTCAAGCCTTTTTGGATCTATCTGGGCATTTTGCAGGATCTCTACAAAAGAAGCCTGGGGTTCTTTAAAGGATTCAAACTTGTCTCCACCATTATATTCAGCAGTAACTTTACGTTCCTCAACCATTACTTTTTTGATTTTGCCAGCCTTGATATCTGTCAACACGCTGGAGAGAGGCTTTTTTTCTAATTCTTGAGATGCTTGATTTAAGCTGGCTAAAAAAGATAGCGCAAAGAATAAGATTAATCCCCACAAAAAAAGATTTTTGATATTAAGATTTAATTTAAACTCCTTACGAATCTTTTTAATTCCCAAAGATGGTTGTTTCTTAACATTGGTAGGCGCCTGTTTCACGCAGCAATTATACTATGAACACATGTTCTAGAGCTTAGGCACACTTTACTGTATAATAAAGTTTATATGGTTAAAGTACAGAATTTTAAAGTCGTTATTGAGCAAGACGAGAATGGCTATTTTGTAGCTGATGTGCCCTCTATTCCTGGTTGCCATAGTCAAGGTGAATCTTATAAGGAAGCTATTGACAACGTTAGAGAAGCTATTGAACTATGTCTCGAAGTTGCTGAGGAAAATACGGACTATAAGTCAAAAATTGAGTTTGAAGAAGATACTACACCAAGCCGCTTTCTAGGAATAGCCCATGTTCCAGTTAGATTCCAGTTTTCTAAATAATGCCAAAGCTTTCCCCAGTTAAATCCAGAAAACTAATTAAATATTTGCAAAAACTAGGTTTTGAAGAAATAAGACAAAAGGGTAGTCATAAGTTTTTTTCTCATACAGATGGAAGAACTACAGTTGTTCCATTTCATCCAGTAGCAGATATTAGACCAGGTTTGTTACGAAAAATTCTTCAAGACAGGTTGGTCTCTCCCAAAACATATCTACGAACAAAATAAACCATCTTAATTCAATTTACCTCTTGACAATATATCAGTATACTAGTACAATAGTACGCATTATGGATAAAAGACTGAAATACCTAATCAATTCTCTCTTAGCAATAAAAACAGACAAAGCGATGTATGATTTTTTGCTAGGGATATTGACTCCACGAGAGTTACAGGAGTTACCATCGAGATTGGAGATAGTTAAGCTGCTTAAACAGGGAGTTCCACAGCATCGGATTGCAGAAACCTTGGGAACTGGGGTGGCAACAGTAACTAGAGGCTCAAAAGAGATTCAAAAAGGAAGATTTAAGAATATTACCTAATGAAACAAACTAAACGTAAACATATTGGAATTATAGGAGGCGTTGGTCCTCAAGCAACGCTTGAGCTGGCAATTAACTATGAAGCAGTGGCACCACGTATGATAAACTCTATGGAAGTATTGGCAAAAGAAATTGTAAAGAGTTATTACGAGCAAAATTAATTAAATAACATGAATAAAAAAAGAGTGTTATCTGGAATTCGTGCCACAGGCAGACTCCACTTGGGAAATTATCTAGGAGCAGTAAAGGGAATGCTTGCTTTGCAAGATAATAAGGAATATGAGACTTTGTTCTTTGTAGTTGACCTGCATACCATGACTACGCCGTATGACCCAGCTACTCTTTCAACTGCCACGAATGAAATTATACTTGATTATTTAGCGAGTGGACTTGATCCAAAGATAAGTGCAATCTTTGTTCAGTCAGATCTGGCTGATTTACATACGCAACTAATGTTTTATGTCTCCACCTCGGTGAGTATTGCCAGAATGCAGCATTTACCAACATTTAAAGACAAAGTTAAACAACACCCTAAGGGTGTCACCATGGCTTTACTAAACTACCCTATTTTAATGGCGGCAGATATTTTGATTTACAAAGCATCCAAAGTTCCAGTGGGGATTGACCAAGAACCTCACCTAGAAATTGCACGTGAGATTGCACGCAAAATGAATTCTCTTTATGGATTAGATTTTCCAGAACCAACTCGTTTTGCTACCAAGGGTGAATATATTCCTAGTTTAACTGGAGAAGGAAAGATGAGTAAAAGCGTGGAGGGTAGCTTTATTAATCTTACAGATGACTTAGATACGATAAAAAAACATCTAGCCTCAGCTCCAACTGATTCGGGTCAAGAAGATAAAGTTCCTTCTGTTGGTGGGGTAGCTAATTTGTTAACTTTTGTTGAGTTGTTTCAAGGAACAGACAAAAAAAAAGAGTATGAAAAACAATATACAGGGACAGGAATTCGCTATGGAGATTTAAAAGCTGAACTGGCAGAAGCTATTTTTGAGGAATTAAAACCTATTCAAGCCAAACGCAAAGAATTTGAGAGTGATCCAAAGAGAGTTAGGCAAATCTTGGATGAAGGTGCTCAGAAAGCCCGTATAATCGCATCCGCAACCATCAAGGAAGTTAAATCCGCAATGGGCCTTAAGCAGCTAGAAACCCACTCCTGGAGTGGGTTAGGTTGACACCTAAGGATTTAGTCCTTAAATTCTTTCTACAAGAGCAAACCTTGTGGGATTTAAAACCTTGTGGGATTTAAGCATGATCTATGTTGTCCTCGTTGTATAATAAATGGGTTCATTGATAATGCGGGGTAGTGTACGGTTGCACAGGAGGCTCATAATCTCCTAGACTAGGTTCGACCCCTAGCCCCGCAACCAGATTTATTTAAAGCCATCCTTCAAGATGGTTTTTTTGTGGTAATAATTGCCCCGGGAGTTAGTTCACTGTAAAATGAAGCATAGGCCAGTGTAGCTCAGTTGGTAGAGCAAAGGAATCATAAACCTTCGGTCGCAGGTTCGAGTCCTGCCACTGGCACTATTTTCCAAAGTTTCTCTTTTGCTGGGAGTACCAATCTAGGGATTTGTTAAATTCTTCTACAGTAAAATCCGGCCAGAAAGTTGGAGTAAAGTAGAGTTCAGTATCTGCAATCTGCCAGGGTAAAAAGTCCGATAATCTTTGCTGCCCACCAGTTCTAATTAATAAGTCTGGATCGGGTTGTCCGGCTGTATCTAAATACTGCCCAAACTCCTCCTCTGTAATCTCTTTGTGATCTTTGGGTAATTTATTAATGGCTCTAAGTATTTCATCTCTACCGCCATAAGACATTGCAAAGTTGACAGTTATTTTAGTGTTGTTTTTGCTTTGTTCAACCCAACTATTGGTCATATCTTGGATATCTTTGGGAAATAAAGAGAGATTTCCCAGTACTTTAATACGTATATTCTTGCGGTAGTACTTATTTACTTTCCTATTTAAACTTGTGCGAAACAAGTTTAATAAAAATTTAATTTCTTCTGGTTTTCTGTTCCAGTTTTTTATTGCAAGTGCCCAAAAGGTCAAATTCTGGATTCCTAGCTCTATAGAACGATCGATTATTGATTCAATTTTGCTCTCGCCAGTTAAATGTCCTTTAAATTTTGGTAGCCTTTTTTCTTTTGCCCAGCGACGATTACCGTCCATGATTAAAGCTACGTGACTAGGTAAGTGTTCCATAAGTTTAGTATAGCAGATATTAAAAGCCAAGCTATCCACTAAAGTGTAAAGCTCGGCTGATATCTGCTCTTACAAAAATAGATTGAGCCATTCTCTCCAGATAGGAATTTCAGCTTTCATGTTTTTTTCATTCAGAGAACGATCAGACTTCGACTGAGGTATGACATAAGCAGTCTCCCCTGCTTTTCCTAGTCCTAGTTTTTCACGAGCTATTTCTTCAATATATTCTCTACTTTGAATGTGCTGGTATTCTTCACGAAGTAGTGCATTTTCCTCTTGAACCTCATGAAGTCTTTCTTGTGCCTTATTTACCAACTGACTACGCGTAGACAAATCTATGATTGAGCGGGAAAGGTTAACAATTAGAACGATCCCGATAATAATAATTATCCAGCTTATTGTTTTTGCATTCATTAGGTGATTAGTTTATTATATTTATCTAAAATCAAGCATAAAAAGCATTGACGTTCATTTAATAGCATGCTATTATAGGCTAGTCTTGCCCCCAATACGTTTGACTATTATGGATACTAGTTTAGCATCAATTAAAGATCAGTTTATACAGTTCTTAGATGATAAGGGTCGCGCTGTGGCAACTGTCCTTGCATATGGTAAGGATGTTGATCAATTAACCCAATATTTAATCAAAAGCGGGCGCAAGAACATTAATGAGGTGACAGAAGCTGATCTGCAAGCTTTTTTAAAAACGCTTCAGGATAATAGCTATACTCAGAAATCCGTATCCAGAAAAATTAACTCGATCAAGACGCTCTATAGGTTTTTAGTTGGTGAGGGTATTTTGCAGCAAAATGTCGCAGCGAATATTAAGCACCCACACATCGAGCACAAAGAGCCTCGTGTATTATCTAAGATGGAATACCGCGCTCTTCGTGATGCTTCTCGTGAAGATGAGCGTATTTCAGCAATTATTGAGCTATTTTTACAAACTGGAGTAAGAATTGGTGAGCTTGCCCAGATTAGATTGGAAGACGTTACCAGTAATGAATTAGTTGTGCGTAATGCTAGAGATAAAATAGATCGCAAGGTTCCAGTTAATTTGTCTTCAAGTGACTCTCTTAAAAGATACATGGGTGTGCGTCCTCAGTCTGAAAGTGAGCGCTTATTTATTACTAAAACAGGCAGACCCTTGCTCGTTCGCAATATTCGTACAGCAATTGATCGCTACTTCAAAGAGGCTGGGATTAAAGAATGCACCGTAAATGACCTGCGTAATACTTTTATTGCTCATCAGTTGGCAAATAATGCACCTTTGGAGTATGTATCTGCGATCGTTGGGCATAAAAGAGTATCTACGACTGAAAAATATTTAGATCTGGTTGATCTTGGGGATGCTAAATCTAAAGATCCGAAGCTTCAAGAACTTTAACCTTCGTCTCTTTGATTATCTTTCCTGCTTGGCGTGATAAAATTAGCTTTCGGGCGCCTGTAGCTCAATGGCAGAGCACTGATCTTATAAGTCAGGGGTTCTTGGTTCGAATCCAAGCAGGCGCACCCGGGCCTGTAGCTCAACTGGCAGAGCGCTTCAATGGCATTGAAGAGGTTGTGAGTTCGACCCTCATCAGGTCCACCACGTTACAGCTGGGCACGCTGGTTTATTTCCGCTTCCACAACTTCATGGGCTCGCCCATATTTTAGGCGAGAGAGCTTCTTGATAGCTTCGGCAATTTTAAGATTAGACATTCTTTTCTCTGCTTCCAGATCGCGAGTTAAATCAACAGAGAATGGTGGGACTGGTTCGTTGTTAACTTGAGTTCTCATGTATGCATGAAATCTCTCAATATTGATCAGGTCTGATTCATTAAAAGTTGGCTGGAATTCGTGTTGAAGGTAATTAGCATCCGTAACTCCCACACGAAAAGCCACAAGTGTTCCTACGTTACCAAAGACAGCATTTTTAACTTCCTCTTCCATTTGACCAATAAATTGATTAGCCACACACAAATTTAACTTAAATTTACGAGCCTCTGATAAGATTTGTGAGAAATCTGGTGTGGCAAAATTTTGGAACTCATCAACATAAAGATAAAAATCTTTTCGCAATTCACGAGGCGTATCTACCCTACTCATAGCCGCAACTAGGATTTTTGGCACAATCACCAAACCCAAAAACTGAGAATTTTCCTCTCCCAATGCTCCTTTGGATAGGTTGATAAGAAGAATTTTACCTTCATCCATTACTTTGCGAAAATCAAATGCTGACTTAGATTGACCAATAATATTACGCATGGTTTTATTAGTGACGAAACGACCAAACTTAGATACGATGTAGTCTAGTACTTCAGATTTATGAAAATCACTAGTCTGGGCAATTTGATCAGTCCAGTAGCGCCTAACAACTGGGTCTTGAACTTTTGGAAGCAATTGTTGAACATATTTAGCATCAGTTAGGACGCGAACTATTTCCACAAATGTCGCCCCTTCATCACTCATAACTGTCAACATTGCATTCCTGACTGCATGTTCAAAGCGTGGTCCAATAATACCCGTCTTCATGGGATCATAAAGTTTATACATCAACCCAATGATTGAGTTAGCAATAAAATGCTTTTGCTCTTCGGTTTTAGCTTCCAAGAGATTCATACCCATGGGACGGTCTGTATCTGATGGGTCAAAATGAATAACGTCTTCAGCTCGCTCAGGTGGTATCATCGGCAGCAAATCCTCAATAAGATCTCCATGTGGATCCATTACGCAGATCCCCTTGCCAGCGCGAATGTCTTGAATTGCCATGCTTTTTAGTTGCTCAGACTTGCCTACGCCGGTTTTTCCGATGATATACATGTGACGTGCACGATCTTCATCATTAAGATAAACAGGGCGGGTCATGCCACGATAGACACTCTTACCAATATACATTCCAGTTTTGGCCATATTAGCTGGTGCTGGTGCACGCTTGGCGTTTAACCAATAAATGCCTGGAGTTTCAATCGTTTTGTTTGGAAAATGAATAATAGTTGCCAGCTCTTCTGTGGATAAGACGCCGCTACGTTTAAAGCGCTTAATACTCAACATAGGTAAATAACGATAAATCACATCCAACATAAACATTCCCTTAAACCGGATTTTGTTAGTAGTGAATTTATTGTGTGTTGAGTTAAATTGGGAAAAAGATGACTTAATATTGTCCAGGTGCATCTTTGCCAGTGATTTATTGGAAGATGAAACAATAATACGGATTTCTGTCTCAAATCCAGATTTTGACACTTTATTTTCTATTGCTTCAAGTGTTTTAGCCTCCACGTTATACTTGGCCTCTTCTGGATTAGATTCTTTTTTCTTTGTACTAGAGATGTACTCTCTGCCAGTTTTAGCCCAGTCGTCCTTGGCTGGATAGATCATGTACTGGATCATTGCGCCTTCTCCGGTTCCCATCTTGGCAAGACCTGCCGTTAAAGAAGAAAGCGGGTCGGTCGGTAAATCTTTATATATTTTAATTGGCTTATGATCTTCCTTTGCTAGTTTTAATGAGGTAAATTCAACGTGGCCTTGTTTAGAGAAAATATTAAACTCGCTAACTTCTTTAACTTCTGCTCCAGGATAGGCTCCATGAATATGTTTTTCGACTAAGTCTTTAAGCTCCCGAGGCGTAGATACATAAAATCGTATATCACCAGCAGTTGCTACGATTTCAAATGTTAGGTGGTCTGGAATCTCCAGCATTTTAAAGATTCCTTCTCCTCCACTACTAATAGTAGACAATGATGCAAAGAATTGCTCGGCTGCATCGATCTTTACTTCATTATCGCGAGGAAGCGCAACGTGTAGTAGAGCCATGTCCAATGAGCGATCCTCGCGGTTCCTCCAGCGCAGGTAAAGAATTAATGCATATGTTACTAAACCAGCTGCTGCAACTAGAAATATAAAGATAGCGGCAATGATTATATAGAGCTCGAGTGAAGATATTATGTCTGCTGGTTGGATTGTATTGTTTAGCATTAACTTTTTATTAATCTTCCATGTACTTCTTTAATTGCTATATGAGCTTTTTTAAGCTGGCGTACACACCAAATAGACATCCAGCGAACTGATTCCCAGACATGTGCATGTAATCCTTTTACAATTTCATCATCAGTTAATGGTAATTTAACTGTCGTTCCGGTTGTTTGGTTGACTGGGGTGGTGGGCCCGGTGTGTTGTAAGCCTGCTTTTTCTACGTCTTTGGGTATTTCTGGACGTTGAGAAATCTCTTTGACGTGCTCAGCAACTTCTTTGGATTTTTTAACTTCACTGTATTCATGTACAGCTTCTTGTAATCCAGTGTCTGAACTTACGGCCATTGGTTCGTGCTCAATACTAGTGTGAGTAGATGCGCTTGTTACGTCTTGATCATCCTGTGGTTTTTTGTTGGAGTCATCCATGAAATTATTATAGCAGAGACAGCGCTTACGAGATCTGTTTGAAGTTGAATAGTTTTAAACCTGGAATTTGTTTGAAATGTTTAACATTTCTGGTTGCAACTTCTGCGTTAAGAGATAGAGCTGTTGCGCCTATTACAAGATCGACTGTTCCTAGAAATCCAATTCTATTATTTCTACCTATCTCCCCAGCAAGTTTTGCAATATCTTCTGTTAGAACGATTCTCTCAAACGGTTTAAGTAAATCCTCGGCTTTTTTTAGCACAAAGCTTTCTAAGAACTCATAACCTACAAATAACTCAACTAAAACTACAGTTGGAATATATAATTTATAGTTTTTTTCTGTACTTGCTCTTAGTAGAAGTTTAAAATTACTATTGCTCTTTTTAAGATGGTCTATAAATATATCAGTGTCTAATACTATAGATTTCATTTTTTTAGCCTGCTATTGATTGTTTTAATGTCTGTTTTTCTTAGAGCTTCCCTATTTTTGTCTGCGGGTAAATCCTTCCAAGCTCCATGCATGCTTTCAACAAATTTCATGTATTCATCCCAGTCTGTCTCCTTTTTTGGTGGAACTAACACACCGACAGTTTCATCGATTTTTTCATCTACAATTGTTACTGATTCACCACCGTACCTTGCCAGTCGTAGATACATAGATAGATTTTCTCTAAATTCAGATATTGATACGCTTCTTTTCATACCTTACTTATATTACAATATGTACATATTGTCAAGTTACAAAGGCGAAGCCTTTCAAGGCGGGCAAACAAGGTCTAAATTGAGCCTTACTTAAGATTGACTTTAACAACCAAACTTAAATCCGCATGTGCATTCTTTGGTAAAATTACTGTTACCTTTTTCACTAGGATAGTATTTGTCACAATCAGGTTTAGGACAATGGTAATGATCGTCTTCCTTGCTTCTTCCGCAGTGACAAGTTGAGCTATCTTCATTTTCTCCAGTTAAACCAAGTCTGTTCCCTCCTATAGATTTAACTAATGTACTTCCGCCTCCATTGCATCCTGGCATTTGCTGTAGTCTTTCTAATGCGCCATAGCCTGGATCAGGCAACAGTAATAATGGTAAATAGTCGAGTCTTGGGTCAAGCATTGGGACTGCTGTATGTACTTGAGACTCAACACTACTTCTGTATACGCTGTTTAAGTTGAACTCTGAAAGACTTAATACAGTGTGACCTAGTTTACGTGCAACATCCATAATTGATAATCCATTTATGAGTCGGGTCCTTGCTTCCGCGATGAAATTATCCACGGTTGCACGCTCAATTATCTCAAGATCTAATAATTGAGCCAGTCGGTCCAAATCATGGTGAATTGAAGCAAAACTAGCTTTCTTTCCAGCAAGAGTACCACCCATTAAGCTTTGAATTCTATCAACCACCTGATGCATTCCATTAACTCCCTCTTTTGGTGGAATCTCGATTACAGAACCTACTATCAGTTTTATTTGATCGCGCTGATCTAACCCATTGAACCCTGGCAGATCGCATTCAAATTGCTCTAATAGCTGCCTATTTTGGTCTAACGTCATATCTGTTTGTACTGTTGCAGCTTTTATTTCACCATTGTCACCAACTTGATATACGTATGTTTGAGTGTCAAGATATGTAATATTTTTTCCTGATGCTTGTTCCTTAAGATCAGACCAACCCGGTGGACTGGAAATAAAAAAAACTGTTCTTGGTTGAGCTTTTATTAATCGCTCTGAAAGTTCTTTTACGGAGGCGTGAGCAGCTCCCCCTCTCTCTTTCTGATCAGTGATATCTTCGTAGTGAGCGTCACCATAGTCTGGACAAATTAACCCAACTTTACCATTCTCATGTTTTGCTTGGATTTTGATTGGATATACCAGTCTCTCGGATAAGTACTCCAATCTGAATGCAGCAATATCTTCTTTAGTTACAGCTAACCATAGGTTAACTACTTCTTCTCTGGAATTCCCCATAAGCGCACCCTTTTCCAGCATGCTTAGTAATTGCTCGGTTTGCCCTGCAACGTTAAATCCCGTTCCCGGCAGTAACCACCAATCCCCACGCTCAATTGCTAATTCTAATTCTTGTTTTGATTTATCAATTACAGGTCCAATGACTCGGTAATCTAGGTCGTTATGAGTTTGTGGTTCTTGATTAAGTTGAAATGGTATTATTACCTCGTGTGGATAGTTAGGTATTATTCCAGATTGTACTTGTAATTCTTTTAACATATTTTCTCCTGCTCGGGATTATGCATAAGTGAGTTCCTGACTTTACAGTTGCGGCACAGTTGCTGACTTTCACAGCATTCCTCTTATTCTTAATGCAGTTTATTAAATTTTACTATTCCAGATTCTCTCTTCTACTCCAGCTTCTTTATTAACTAAGCGGGCAAGGGCATAGAGATAGTCGGACAGACGGTTCATGTATTGTAACAGATTTTTTTGTAAAATATTAGCAGTAACAAGTCTCCGCTCAGCTCGACGGCAAATTGTTCTGGCAAAATCTAGCTGTGCAGATTTAACTGATCCACCTGGTATATAAAACTGAGTTTGCTGTGGTAGTTTTTTTTGAATCATATCTATTTCCTTTTCAATCTCACTTACTCTTTTTTCAAGCATCTTATTTCTAGCTTCTTGATACTTTTTCTCTCCAGCTAGTAGCGCACAAATATGCATTAAGTCTGATTGAATATTATTAAAGGCCTTGCCTTTAATAAAGCCGATTGCGCTGTTTAATTCATCAATCGTGCCGTAGGCTTCAACTAGTGGATCGTCTTTGGAGATTCTAGTTCCTATACGCAAGGAGGTTTCACCTTTATCCCCTGTCTTTGTGTAAAACTTCAGCATTCAGAGTAGCCACAGCTGTAGCACTTTTTACAGCCTTCCTCGTGAGCAAGAGATGCATCCCCACAGTCGGGGCAGATATCTAGATGTGTGGTAGGTTGCATCATTAGTTGAGCAGGTAATGTGACTATCTTTTCCTCTTTTACTTCTTTATCTGTATTAAAGCTATTTCCGTTTAATTTTGCGTGTCCGTTGGTCGTTGAATTCGTGTGATTCATTATTTTATATGTGCCGTTTGTAGCTGTTACATTAAAATGTGCTCCGAGTACTTTGGCTAAAGCATCTGGCAGGCTTAAAACCTTCTCTTTGCCAAAACCTGTACTAGATCTTCCACCGATACCACCAAGTTGATACAACACGCTGCGAACGCGTTCTTCCCCGCTAACTGGTGCATTTATTCTGAACACGAGTGAAATAAGTCTTCCCATTGCTTCTGCCATTGCGGAAATGTCTGTCCCTCCTTTGCCAATATTTATAAAGACTTCTGATGGTTCCCCTCCTGGATCTGTATTGACAGTAATAAAACTTTTACCAACGGGGGTCTGCATTTTATATGTTGCCCCTTGCAATACAAGTGGTCTCCTGGTAATGGTTGGCATATCTTTTGGTAGCTCTCCATTTGTTTGCTGGCCTGCCACGTTTTCGCCAGATGGCGACTTTACGTGGTCAGTTTCTCGCTCTAACACACCTGGGCGTGACCCTTCTCTCATAAAGGTTACACCTTTACAACCAAGGTCATAAGCCATAGTATAGAGTTCTTTGACGTCTTCAACCGTAAAGTCTGCTGGGGCATTGACTGTTTTGGATATGGAGGCGTCAACATATTTCTGAATTGCAGCTTGAACTCGTACATGATTCTGTGGGGTTAAATCTGCCGCAGAGACAAAGTAATCTGGTCGCTCATCATCAGGATGATCTTTTCTCCAGGCGTCATACAGTGGGTGAAAAATCTTGTGTTCTCCTAGTCTGTCACGACGAGTGAAGGAGAACTCAAATACTGGTTCAATTCCAGAAGATACCCCGGCCATTAGCGAAGTAGATCCGGTTGGTGCTTGCATAAGGATAACTGAGTTTCGTACTCCGTGCTTGCTAATCTTTTTTCGAATTCGCTCAGGAAGTTGCTTAATAAAATATGCATTGAGATATTTGTTGCGTTGAAATTTAGGGAAAGCACCTTTTTCTTTTGCTAGCTCGGCTGACTGATCGTATGCAGCGTCACGAATCAGTTTATAAATTTTATCAATTACCTCTAATCCTTTTTCTGATCCATAGCGTATCTTCATTTTTATTAATGCATCTGCCAAGCCCATGGTGCCTATTCCAATTCGGCGTTCACCTTCAAGTTGAGTCTTTCTGATACCTTCAAATATGTAGACATCCCCATCAATAACATTGTCTTGAAAACGCACCGCTACTTTTACGTGGTCTGCTAAAAGATCGTAATCAAAATTACCACTATCGTTTACAAAAGTAGCTAGGTTTAGCGACCCTAAATTACAAACCCCCCAAGGTGGTAATCCTTCCTCACCACAGTTTGAGATGATCATGCCATTGGCAGAAAATCTATGAATCTTATCTACGGTGATATCAAAGACGTCTTCTTGGCCATCTGAGACAAGCTCAGTAAACGTAGCGATGAAAGTTTCTGTATATGGACCTCGTTTGCCGTAACTTTCTAGAAGCGTCTCTAGCTTATCTTGTTTGTATTTGTGTAAGAAATTTATCTCTTTAGCAAAGCGAGTTAGATTGTCTTTGCTGATAACTAGATCGTGATATGCTTGACATTGATTAGGTAAACTATGAAACAATTGTTTGTATCCACCATGATCGTCTGGGAGAGCTCTTTCCCCAGCTTTTCGCCGGTTAGCATAGATTTTGCTTGCAATACCAAAATTAAGTAGCAAAAGTTGTGTGTCTTGCAATAATTCGTAACTTATAGATGTTAGCCTAACGCTTATTCCTTTTTTAGATGTGCCTGCCACATGTCCATCGGCAGAAAAGAGAGCTTGAATAAAGCCTTTTTGCATGGCTTTAGACCCGCTCAATACAGCTACTGGGACCTTGTATTTGTTCTCCGGAGTTAGTCCATACCGACCAGCTAGTCTCCATAGCCTGGTTGACTCGACAACTGCTTTGTCTTCACTGTCTATGTATTGCGGAGCAATGGGATATGAACGAGCAACCACTTGTTCACCATCAACCATTTTGTGAACATAAATAGCAAACTGTGGGGCTAATTCTTGTTTTTCGCTACCGTAAAAATATAAGGTAGCGTTACCATTTTTCTTGAGTGAACCGTCCCCCACTAACCAGCCCAAAACTCGTCCTTGTTCTAGTGATCCTTGTGTGCCAAATGCTCCGTAGCTTGAAAGTTTAATCTTATCTCCTTGCTGTAGCTTGCCTGCTTCTACCTTGCCCGTGGTAGTAAACACCTTATGATCTTTTGTTAGCCGTAGTTCGTATCCTTCTTTAGTTTTTAGTCGATAAACAGATTTTGTGCCGGTCTTAAAGAAACTAGTTGCACGATAGCTTTCACCATCAACTACTGCTTTGACTGGTTCTCCAGATAGATAAAGCTCGCCAACGGTTTTAATTCCGTCTGAAGTTGTAACTTTGGTATCTGCTGTGACACAAGGATTAACACAGTTAATGCGGTTGAAGTAATAATTATTGTGCCACTTGTTATATCTTTCCATAAATACTACTCCGGGCTCAGCAGAGTTCCAAGCGGCTTCACAGATTTGATCCCATAAATCACGAGCGCGAACTGTACTATGGACATTGACTTTTCCTCCTATATCTAACCAATCCTGCATATATCCATCCCATTCTTTGTCATATTTGGGGTCGTCGATGTCTGGATAAATAAAATTCCAGTCATCGTCATTTTTCACAGCTTCCATAAACTTGTCAGAGACACAAACTGAAAGATTTGCTCCCCGAATACGCGTTAGATCTCTCTTTACATTGATAAATTCCTGTACGTCAGGGTGCCAATCCCAAAGCATAATCATCAAAGCGCCTCTTCTGGTTCCACCTTGTTGAATAATGTCATGAGTAGCAACTGAATAAAGCTCAGCCCAGTTTACTGGTCCTGAAGAGTAGCCATTGACCTTGCTCACACGTGCACCACGAGGCCTGAGACTAGAAAGATTTACCCCTACCCCGCCACCGTGCGCCATAATCTCAACCATGTGTCCTAGGTTTTCTAAGATACCGTTTCGGGAATCTGGTGGATTGGGAATAACGTAACAATTGTAGTAAGTCACATCGTAGCCGGTTCCTGCGCCTGCTAAAACTCTGCCACCTGGCACATACCTAAAGTCCTGCATTACTCGATTGAACTCGTCCTCCCAATGCTTACGATTGCTAGGTTTTTCCTCTTTAGCTATGCCGCGAGCTACGCGAGCCCACATCTGTTTAGGATCTTTTTCGATAGGATCTCCTGCCTTATTTTTTAGGGCGTACCTATCTTTGAATACTTTTTCGCTTACTCCTTCTAGTTTCATAATATTTTTTTTAATTCTTTTTGAAATTCTTCAACTTCTACAAATCTTTTAAAAACCGAAGCAAATCTAATATATGCTACTTTATCTATTACTTTTAAGTGGTCAGCTATTAAGTTGCCAATTTCTCCGCTCTCAATTTCAACTGCGTCACCGTTACGTAATTGCTGCTCAACTTTATTAATTATTTCGTCAATCTGATCGTGCGACACTTTAGTTCTTTCAGACGCTTTTAATACTCCATTTTTAACCTTATTTCGATCAAACTGTTCTCGCTTCCCGTCTTTTTTCTTAACAATTAATGGCTCTGTTTCGATCCTTTCATATGTTGTATATCTTTTTTCACACTCTAGACATTCTCTTCTGCGCCTAGTTATAGCTAATTCTTGCGAATCGCGCGTTTCCATCACCTTGCTTTGATCAAAAGAGCAAAATGGACAAATCATTTTTTTTCTATAAAAGCACTATGGGTAGTGCCAGCCATAAGCGTAAGACATTATTTAGACAGTGTCAATGAAACAAACTATATCAGAAAAGCTCAATAATCACTTTTGAACCTAAGGCTATGTCAGTAATATAACTATAGGCTTAAATGAACATTCTAATATGTGGCAGTAAAATATGGTCAGTTGTCTTGAATAACTAATTTAGTCTATATACCCTATATAGGGCCTAGGTATAGACTATTGTCGGCTTTCTATTTCTAGTATTCTTTGGTTTACTTCTTCTGCTCTTTGAACACTCTCTTCATACCCCTTTTGTAAATTCTCTGGGGCATTATTTTTCATAATAATTAACACTTCCTGGTGTTTGTTCGCAGATTTTTTGTATGTATCAATAGTGTTATTGGAAACAGAATCTTTATCTTCCTTTTGTAAATCATTAATAATATCGATCCCATTATTAAAGAACCCCTGAGCTTCTGCTACGGTTTTAGCTGCAAGCTCATATTTCCCTTTTTCAATCAAAAATACGCCCATGTTTAGCCGCTTATCAGCCATTAGTAGATTAAACTCTATTTTCCTCTGAGGGTCCTGAATAAAAAGATTTAACAACTTGTCTCTAAAAAGTTTGAGTGGATATAGTGCATGGTCAGGAAGGATGCCTGGATATGGTAAATTATAAACCGTTTTGTCCTGTATTTCCTCCATGACCATTATACCTGGATTGTCTATTGGTTGGGCCTGCATTGAGGCTTGTAAAACATCTAACCTGTCCGCCTCCGTCGTTGCCAACATGGAATTAGGAAGCTCCTCTGCAGTAGTCGTGCTAACGCTGTTATTAAAAAACAGGGGGCTAAATAATGCCAGAATGAGAATAAAACCAATTACTGACTGCTTCATTAAGTTCGTTTTTACCTCAATTGAGTTGGTTTGTCAACTGATTTATTCATTCAGTCAGTCATATTTAGCCAATTCAGTTAACATTTTTCTGTTCTTTTTTACGATCTTTTTTAACCATTGTTCTAATTTTTCGTTAACTTTTGTAACTATAAGTAGTTTATTTTTTGTTTCAAATGTTGAAATAACTCTATCCCCTATTTTCCAACCAAGTTCTTTTAGATGTTCTTTAGGAATGGTTACCGCTGCAGAATTACCAACCCTGATTATTTTTTGCCTCATGTTATAACCGTTATAACATCCTTACCGGTGAATATCAACCTGGCCTATCGAAAGAAAATCTAATGGGAGTTTCCATCAAAGCCTAACTTGTCTAAGACTATCCCCATGGTCTCGTTGGGACCGGTTGTATAGGTGTCTAATACTAAGTTGTAATACTTGGGGTCCCAGAAATCATATTTACCGTAGAGTGCCTGCCACTTTTTAATATTCCCCTTTTCACGGGACTCTATCTGCTTTTTGGCTTCATCTACTGACATATTATCTCTGTTGACTAATCTATCTATACGCAAAGCGTCGTCACACGTTAGAAGAACTCGTAAAACTCCTTTAATATCCTTTGCTACAAATCCAGATAGCCAGGCTTCGTAGATGAGTTTGTCTTCATTGGTAAGCTTCTCTTTTGTCATCGCTTCAATGTCCTTTTCCCATTGGTCGGCTCTTGTATCAGAACCTGAGAAATGCTCACTTTTACCACGCTTGCGGTCAAATTCTCGTTGCAGGTCGCCAACGTTAATTCTTTTCCAGCCAAGGGCACGCTCAAGATTCTTAGCTAAAGTAGAGGTTCCAGTGGCAATTCTGCCAGACACAGTGATATTGCTATATTTGTAATTCTTGCCAGCCATGTTAAGAATTATATTCTGGTTGACATATTATTACAAGGATGATAAAAGAGGTTATGGTAAGGGTCGTCAAGAATCAACAATGTTACCTCACATACGACGACGTTCTCCTTTTACCTGAATATACGGATTTTAGCCGAGGAGATATTAACCTAAGGACACAGTTAACCAAAAAAATCGGGCTTGATCTTCCCTTAGTTGCAGCTCCCATGGATACGGTGGCTGAAAGCAAGTTGGCAATAGCTCTAGCAAAACTTGGTGGGATTGCTTTTATTCACCGAAATCTAACTGTGGCTGATCAAGCAATGGAAGTCAAAGCAGTTAAGCAAAAAAACTTTTTAGTTGGAGCCGCGATCGGAGCAAGCTCCGGGTATGAGGATAGGGTGGAAGTTTTAGTTAAAACAGGAGTAGATGTGATAGTGGTTGATTCTGCACATGGATACGCAAAGAATGTAATTGACACAATAAAGTGGGTAAAGAACAAATATCCCAAGCTTCAAGTAATTGGAGGGAATATTGCGACAAAAGATGGCGCAGAGGCTTTAATCAAAGCAGGAGCAGATGGCCTTAGAGTAGGCATGGGACCTGGCGCAATCTGCACCACTCGGGTTATTTCAGGAATGGGAGTCCCGCAGATTAGTGCAGTATCAGACTGTGTTGAAGTAGCAGACAAGTACAGTGTACCAGTAATTGCTGATGGAGGAATTGCCCACTCAGGAGATATTGTTAAGGCATTGGCGGCGGGAGCGGCAAGCGTAATGATGGGCAGCTACTTTGCCTCTGCGGAAGAGTCACCTGGAAAAGTAGTTGATCTTGAGGCTCTGCAAGTACCAGCTAGGTTTAAGAGTATCTTAAAAGATGGCATAAAAATATATAAGTTTAAGGAGTATCGGGGAATGGGGTCGGTAGGAGCGATGAAAAAAGGTACTAAGATTAAGTCAGAAGACGAGTACCATGGTAAGAGTTATAAGGATCGAGTAATGGTCGCAGAAGGAGTTGAGGGCTTGGTGCCTGTCAAAGGAACTGTTAAAGACCTTGTTGACCAAGCTGTTGGAGGAATGAAATCGGGGCTTTATTATGTTGGGGCAAAGAGTATTTCCGAATTGCAAAAGAAAGCTAAATTCATTCAGATAACCCAAGCATCGCTAACTGAAGGCCATCCACATGATATTTTAGTTACAAACGCTGGGAGTAATTACCAATGATAGTTATTGTAGACTTTGGCAGTCAAACCACACATTTAATCGGCAGACGTATTCGTGATTTTGGAGTTGATGTAACAATTATTGAACCAGAAAGAGCCCTTCGACAAGCTCAGGACCTTCGGCCCAAAGGGATTATTTTGTCAGGTGGACCAGCAAGTGTGTACGCACGAAGCGCCCCAACCATAGATAAGAAGGTATTTGATCTGGGGATACCAATTCTTGGCATTTGTTATGGCTGGCAACTTACAGCACACCTGCTTAATGGTGAAGTTAAAAGCGGAAAAAAAGAATACGGCCCAACCACATTAAAAATTGATGATTATTCTGATCTATTTTATGGACTACCACGTGAAACAAGAGTTTTTGAATCACATGGAGACACAGTGTATAAAATGCCAAAGGGTTTTAAGGTTATTGCGAAGACCGGAAGCGTTGAGAATGCAGCCGTAAGAGAAGATAAGCGCAAAATTTATGGAGTCCAGTTTCATCCCGAAATGCACCACACGAAACAAGGCAGACAAATCTTAAAAAACTTCATCACAATAATATGTAATATTGGTGTTCATCCAGTTCGCATTAATACTAATTCAATAATCCAAGAAATTAGAGAAAAAGTAGGAGATAAACAGGTTATTGGTGCATTTTCAGGAGGAACAGATTCGGCAATTGCAGGGGCTTTGGTGGCTAAGGCTATCGGGAAACAGTTTATACCCATCTACATTGATAGTGGCCTAATGCGAGAGGGAACTTTGGAGAGAATTAAGAGTGATTTTCCAAAAGTCTTGGGAATAAAAGTACAGGTAATTAATACCCGCAAAGAATTTCTAAAACGTTTAAAAAGCGTCACCGATCCAGAGAAAAAACGGAAAACTATTGGAAACTTGTATATTGAATTATTTGAGCGAGAGATAAAAAAATACAAAAACGTTGCATTTTTGCTCCAAGGAACAACCTATGCAGACTTTATACAGGCAAAAGGACAAGGAAAAGAAAAATCTGCACACATAAAAAGCCATCATAATGTTGGTGGCTTGCCCAAAAACATGAAATTAAAGCTACTTGAACCACTGCGATACTACTATACCGATCAGGTCAGGAAAATTGGATTATTGCTTAAGCTACCTAAAGATATTGTTTTTCAACAACCTTTTCCAGGACCTGGTCATGCTGTGCGAATAGTTGGAGAAGTAACAGAGAGTAGACTAGATCAACAAATTATGGCCGATGCTATCGTTGTTGATGAACTTAAAAAATCTGGCTGGTACGATAAAGTGTTTCAGTGTTGGTCTGTGATGACTGGAACAAATAGCACTGGTGTAAAAGGTGATGAGAGATTTTATGGGGAAGTTGTGGCATTGAGAATAGTAGATAGTAAAGATCGGATGACAGCTGATTGGTCAAGAATTCCGCATAAAGTACTCGCAAGATTATCTACACGTATTGTTAATGAAGTACCGGAGATCTCGCGCGTTGTGTATGACATCACCACCAAACCCCCAGCTACCATGGAATGGGAATAAATTATAGAGTCGACCCCTATAATAGCCCGTAAACTGGGGCTTATTGTAAGGCTAAGCCTTACTTGGGATTATTCTACCTTGAGGATTTGGGCGAGCTTGGAGGTGGAGGGAGTATTGATTTGATCTGTTACTATTTTTAATTCACCACCAATACCTGCGGCCTGCTTGCGCTTATTATCTAGTTGCGGGTCGTTTTTTGTAACAGCTATCACGTCTGGTTTAATCGCCTTAACCAGATCAAAATAGTCTTTATCTGAATTCATCTCGTTTAGGAGAATTACGTAATCTACACATATAAGTTCACTAAGAATTTCAGCTCGAATTTGTTGATTGAAAATTGGCCGACTCTTTCCTTTAAGTCTTTGCACAGTAGTGTCACTTTCCAGCGCTACAATTAATATGTCACCATATTTTTTGGCTTCTTTTAGAAACTTTATGTGCCCATAGTGGAGAAGGTCAAATACACCTCCAGCTAAAACTAGCTTCTTATTACTGGGTATTTGATCAAGCTTAATAATTTTATTCATACTTTAAGCTCCAGTCCCCCGCAAATACACCGCTTGCCAAGGTCTGAAATTAGAGAAAAATGTTCTACTGGTAAGAGTTTCACCATTTCTGGTAACTGTGTAATCAAAGGCAACTTTCGATCCCCAAGCGGCAAAGTCTACCTGTTTAACAGATCCAACAGGGAGTGATGGATCGTCCTGATAAAGTGGTTCTGGAGGCGATTGCTGATCCCAGACACGGTGATTTGAGATAGTAGTTTCTCTCCCATCAGAAGTACCATAAATTTCATAAGTCAATTTAGCTTGGGCGCTGTCAACTTTTGTTTGAATTAGTATGTATGCGGTGGTGTCATTTTTAAAGCGAAAGTCCGTTGATGGTGCATAGACTGTTGCGTCAAGCCCTGGCTTAAAATTGCCTTTTTCATAGTACACCACACGGTAAGAATGAGCCTTTCGTTCTGTGATAGGAAGCCCCGCGTCCAATACAGCGCGAAATAAAGTGGTGGAATCTTGGCAAACTCCTCCCCCATCACCAAGAACTGTGCGCCCATCTTTGATAACATAAGCAGCCTGATAACCACTTGAATAAGAAATATCTCCAACTGTATCGTTAAACGAAAATTCCTCACCTGGAGGAATAAGTGTTCCATTAATACGACTTGCTGCCAGCGATAAATTATGTATCCTGCCTACTGCAGAACCAGTAAAGTATGAAACACCTTGACTTAAAAGATCATTAATTCCTAAGCTATTTGCGTCTTGATTCACAATTTCCGGTTGAGTAATGACTACACTTAGCTCCACTTCATGAGTCTGTGAGTCGAGATTCTCTAACAGTATTAGGGCATTGGTTAGTTCTACGGATGCTTGTTCTTTTTTAAGTTCTTGACCAGCATCGGCTGGTTTAAATGCCGTCACTTTCCCATTTTCTAACTTCAAGAGAGCATTTTGAGGAGGATGATCATGACTTTGTGCATAAGTATCTATAAGTACTGCTATTTTTTCTGTGTCATAGCCTCCCTTAAAATTCAATAAGCTAATGATCCGTTCCCCGTCCAACTCTTCCATGTTATCTGCAATGTGAATAGATAATGTTTTAGATAAGAATTTCTGTCCACGAGCTAGTGTACTTTCCAGTTGGGAGCTAGATATGGCTACTTCAACCAGTTTTACTGGTAGCTTTATGTGGTTAAAATTTAGCATGGCAAGTTGATTATTTATTAAGTCAATAACCTCTTGCTGTGGTAATTCTTGCCCATCTTGACCTGGAATTGTTTCTAGCGTATCCTCTACTAACTGTATTTCGGTTTTCTGTGCTGGAAAACTGAGTTGAGCAGAAATCGTGGCAATCGATGCCTCAAGTTCTAAATTATTAATTTCATAGCTCACTGGTTGATTGTTAAACTGTTGGGTTAAAAGTTTTACGATACTGCGTTGGTTAAATGCAGCGTCGATAGAGCTACTGATGCGAGGATTATATTGTAGTTCCTTTAAGGATAATTCCCAAGTGGTGTTTTGGTGTGTTAATACAATACTTTCTGGTGTATTCTCATTAATTAAAAGTCGAAGTTTATCTTGAGCCTCTGCTCTGGTTAAGGCGCTCATGCTGATTCCAGCAATACTCATACCAGGATAAAGACGATCATTTAAGTAAATGAAGCTCGCCCCAAACCCTAGAATTATTCCGATAAAAATGACTGTTAATGACCTGATTATTATTTGTTTCACACCTTATAAAAACGGTTGGGTAAACTAGGTAAACTATGAGACACATGAAACACCTATGCTATGATAACATAAGCATGGCTGATAACGAACAAAAAGACCCACAGGGTCCATTGAAATCTAAGCAGACTGATCCACTAGATCCGTTGGAGAGTGCGTATGAAAGCGATGTATTTCATGGAGACCCAATCATGGATGATGAGTATATCGAGCCAGAACTCCCCCCACCACCACCTGCCTCAATTTTTCAGCGCATCTTAAAAGCAATTCCCTTCTTAATTGGAATAATTATTCTACTCCTACTGGGGTATTTGGCCTACAACTACTTTTTAGAACGTAATGGCAAGGGTGGACCAGCAGACTTAAACTATTGGACGCTGTGGGAAGACGATAGTGTTTACCAGCCTCTGATTGAGGAGTACCAGCAGCAGCATTTGGGAGTTACAGTCACATTGCAGAAACAATCAGTTATTCAATATCGTGAGCGACTACAAACACATATTGCCCGTGGGGAAGGACCAGACATCTTTCGCTTTCATAATACCTGGACTCCGATGCTCCAAGACGAGCTATCAGCTATGCCAAATAGCGTGATGACACGAGCTGAATTTAAAGAAGCTTATTACCCTGTAATAGTAGAAGATCTCTCTGTTGGAGAAACAACTGTAGGCCTCCCATTAATGTTCGATGGATTAGTGGTTTTTTATAACAAAGATATTTTACAGGCAGCTGGTTTTAGTGCTCCTTCTGGCGACTGGAATGAGTTTTTACTACAAGCAGAGAACATGACAGTTAAACAAGGTAATAAGATTGTGACGGCGGGAGCTGCCCTTGGCCGAGCAGACAATATTGAACATTTTTCAGATATACTCGGGCTATTAATGTTGCAAAATGGTGCCAATCCTGCTCGTCCTAATACCGACGCTGGCGCGGGTGGGCTGGTGTTTTATCGTATATTCGCCCAGACCCCAGATAACGTTTGGAGTTTGGAATTTGATAATGATATTCTTGCTTTTGCAGGAGGGAAGGTTGCCATGATTTTTGCGCCTTCTTGGGAAGCTTTCACTATTGCTGCTATAAATCCAGATCTGAATTTCTCCACTTCTCCTGTACCCCAGGTTGCTGGCTCCGAAAGCCAAGTTGCCTGGGCTAGTTATTGGGCTGAGGGAGTGAATGCAAAAAGTCCCAACCAACAACAAGCTTGGGAGTTCCTAAAGTTTATGGCACAAAAAGAGTCACTGGAAAAATTCTATAAGCTAACCGCGGAAACCAGGGTCTTATTTGGAGAGCCGTATCCAAGACGCGACCTCGTAGAAACACTAGGACAAAATGACTACTTAGCGCCATTGGCTCAACAGGGTGAGTTTGCCCAGAGTTTTTACATGGCATCGCGCACGTATGATAATGGAATTAATGATGGGATTATTCAGTACTATAAAAATGCAGTTAATAGTTTAGATTCTGGTAATAGCCCCCAAGAAGCTTTGGAAACTGCCGCACAAGGAATCACCCAGGTCTTAGAGAGATTTAATGTGGTAATTGAGTAATATTAATTCTTCGATCAAGAATGTGCTCTCTTCTAATCTCTTAATAGATTATCAGTTGTGTTTTTGTTTCTTTTTTTCATCATCTCTAAAAGGAAGCCTTATTTGTTTTGCTCCCGACCTATGTTCAAGAACTTTAATTATTTCATAATCCGATTTTATTCCCGTATCTGAAATCCATTGTTTTTCACGTAGCATAACTTTAAATAAATCATCTTTAAAAAACCCGTCTTTGTTTTGCTGAACCTTATTAACAAAATCCTCATCGCTAATCGTTGCATAAAATTCTACATTCCCATCACTGAATTTCCATTTATGTCCTTCTATAAACGAGATAGTAGTAACTGTTAAAAACACTTCTCGTTCTTGGTCTTGCAATAGCTCGTCTGGTATTTCAGATAGCTTGAAATAATCTTTTTCCTCTTTTTTAATTACTATTTCTTGGTTGTTTTTTTTAATTGCAAAACTATCTATTCCCTCTTGTGATAAGGGCTCTGTAATCACTTTTTGTATAGATGTTCTAATTTTTACATTTGAAAATAATGCAATTACTCTTGGATTAGTTTCATATTTTTCTTTATCCTCAACTTCAATTATTGTCTTTGTTTTGTTTATATTTTTTATATTTTTTATATTTCGGTTTCTAAGCCAAAGAAGAAAAGCGATTAATCCGCCACTAGGTACTCCAATAAATCCAAGAATTTGCAGAAGATTGGATGCAGCATTTGCTTGGTCAGAGTTAAAAAGCGAAGTTAAACCATCTATTCCACCCTGAACTACGGATAAATCAAAACCAAAAGAACCACTTTTAAAGGTACCTTTTACATTAACTTGAACTTTTGTTTTGTCTCCGTAGGTTATCTTGTTTGTCTCATCCAACACGTCACTTATTGCAAGTAAAGCAGGGGCAAGGTCACGCACATCCATCTCATTGTGCTGTAGGGCATCGCCATCGTAGACAACTTGAAAATATTCTTTTTGTGTCATATTTTTACTTCATTTCATTTTAGAATCTATCTGCTTTCAAGCTTAACAACAAAAAAATCAAATTACAAGAATTTAAATGAGGAAAAAGTTATTGAGTAGACTGTGTCAAACGCTGGACGTTTGACACGCTTGATACAATTCTCCTACTTTTTCCCAGTTAATAATATTAAAGAAGGCGGAGATATAGTCTGGTCGTTTATTTTGATATTTTAGATAATAAGCGTGTTCCCAGACGTCTAGCCCTAAGATTGGCGTGTCACCTTGCATTAGAGGGCTATCTTGATTAGCCGTGCTGTAAACGGCTGTAGATTTGTCCTCTTTTATTACTAACCAAGCCCAACCAGATCCAAAGCGAGTTGCGGCAGCGTTAGTAAATTTTTCTTTAAATTTGGCATAATCGCCAATTGCTTTTGCTAGTTCTCCAGTTGGCTCATTTGTGGTGTTTGGAGACATAATCTGCCAAAAAAGCATGTGGTTTGCATGTCCTCCTCCGCTGTTAATAACTGCTTGGCGAATATCTTCCGGTACGGAGTTTATGTCTTTTAATAAGTCCTCGATGGATTTAGAAGATAGCTCAGTGTGTCCTTCAAGCGCTGTGTTAAGTTTATCTACGTATCCAGCGTGATGTTTTTCGTGGTGAATATGCATTGTAGCCTCATCAATGTATGGCTCAAGCGCATTATATTCGTATGGAAGACTTGGTAGTTGAAAACTCATGTTCTACACTTATACCACAAAAGCTTATGCCAGTGGGGAAACCATGAAACATGTGATAATATTGAGTTATGCTCGTACCATATTCAACACAATTTACAAATTATAACCGCGCCTATCGGTGGACAGGTTTACAAATTACAAATAAGATCCAAAGAGCTGTTATTCAAACCATAGCTTACTCTGCAGTTTTTAATTATCCACTTACAGCCCAGGAGATTAAACAGTATTTAATTTCTGAACTAGAAATTGGTGACTCACTTAATCAATTATTAAATTCAAATTCTATCGAACATAAGAATGGTTATTATTTTTTGCCGGGGTTTGAGAGTAGCGTAGCCCAGCGGGAAAAGAGAAAACCAATTGCAGCTAATAAGAGAGTGATGCTGAATCGTTTCATAGCATTAGCAATGTGTATTCCCACAATAAAACTTATTGGCATCTCTGGCGCGTTGGCCATGGAAAATGCACACAAAGAAGACGATATTGATCTGTTTATTGTTACAACTTCAGGCACCACGTGGTTAACAAGGATGCTTTGTATTTTACTGGCGGAAGGATTAGGTCAAAGAAGAAGACCAAAAGCTACAGACGTACAAAACAAGCTATGTTTAAACATGTTTATAGATGAAGCACACTTAGCGATACCAAAAGCAGAAAGAGATTTGTTTTCGGCTCACGAGGTAGTTCAGTTAAAACCAGTTTATAACAAAGAACACACTTATGAAAAGTTTTTGCTGGTAAATAGTTGGGTAAGCGCGTATCTTCCTAATGCTAGCAATTCAACTAAGTTCGGACCTTCTGCTTTGCATAGGGTCCGACCAAGTCTCGCTCTTGTAATATTTGCAGAACAAGTTGCTCGTTTTTTTCAACGAATTTATATGAAAGGGCGGGTTACTCACGAGGTTCTTGAAGATGGATACTTGCGTTTTCACCCATCAGATGCCAGACGATTTGTGTTTGGTAGGTTCGAGCAAATCCTTCAAAAGGCAATTTTGCTATAGGCTATTGACAAATAGTCACTCTCTATTTAGAATAAGCAATTACTAGGCAAGAGTGCTAAAAATGGGTAAACCATGAAACATATGACAAACAACACAAAAATACAGCCTCTTTTAGACAACGTCTTAATTGAGCCAGCAGAAGAAGAAACAAAATCTCCTGGTGGAATATACTTACCCGAAAATGCCAAAGAAAAACCAACTATTGGTGAGGTTTTAGCGGTCGGACCTGGAAAATTAGACGAGAACGGCAAAATTATTAAACTGTCTGTAAAAGTAGGAGACAAGGTGTATTACAAGAAATGGGGAGGAAACGAAATTAAGATTGCAGGTGTTGAGCTATTACTAGTTGAAGAGAAGGATGTTCTCGCTATTATAAAATAATTAATCATGGCAACAGGAAAACAAATTAAATTCGGTGACGATGCACGACTAGCTATGCAGGCTGGCATAGATAAGCTAGCCAAAGCAGTAATAACTACCTTAGGTCCTAAGGGACGAAATGTGGCACTTGACAAGAAATGGGGAGCTCCAACAGTTGTCCATGATGGTGTTTCTGTTGCAAAAGAAATTGATCTTAAAGACCCATTTGAGAACATGGGTGCACAGCTCATTAAGCAAGCGGCGGATAAAACCAATGATGACGCGGGAGATGGAACTACTACTGCTACGGTATTAACTCAGGCAATTGTTAAAGAAGGAATGAGAAATATTGCAGCTGGAGCAAATGCGATGACCTTAAAACGTGGACTTGATGCGGCAGCTGAAGCGGTTGTAGCAGAGTTGAAAAAAATGAGCAAAGACGTAAAAGATCACGAGCGTATTATTCAGGTTGCAACTATTTCAGCTGGTGATGAAAAAATAGGTCAAAAAATTGCAGAAGCGCTTAAAACTGTGGGTAAAGATGGCGTTGTTACAGTAGAAGAAGGTAAAGGTCTTGAGATTGAGATTGAACACAAAGAAGGTATGCAGTTTGACAAAGGTTATGTCTCTCCATACTTTGCTACAGATACAGCAAAAATGGTATCGGAAATTGAGGATCCCTATATTCTTATTACAGATAAGAAAATCTCTTCTGTTCAAGATATATTGAAATTCCTAGAAAGCTTCGTGAAAATCTCTAAAAACCTTGTGATTATTGCTGAAGATATAGATGGTGAAGCAATGGCAACAATGGTGATAAATAAGCTTAGAGGAACCATTAATATTCTCGCAGTTAAAGCTCCGGGCTTTGGCGATCGTCGAAAGGAAATTTTGGAAGATATTGCTATATTAACTGGCGCAACTGTTATTTCAGAAGACATGGGTCGCACTTTAGACACAATAGTTGTTGAAGATTGTGGGCGCGCAGACAAAATCTGGGCTGATCAGGATAATACTCGTGTAATTGGAGGAAAAGGTATTGCAGCTGAAATTAAGAAACGAATTGAGCAGATTAGAATACAGAAAGACGCAAGTGACTCAGACTTTGATAAAGAAAAACTTGACGAGAGACTAGCTAAAATGGCTGGTGGTGTAGCAGAAATCCATGTTGGTGCAGCTACAGAAGTGGAGCTTAAAGAGCGAAAAGAGAGAGTGAACGATGCAGTTTCAGCAACTCGTGCAGCTATTGAAGAAGGAATCGTGCCTGGTGGAGGAGTGGCGATTTTGCGAGCCCGAAGGGTACTTGCAAAGGTAAGAGAGAGAATGGAGTTTGCTGATGAAAAGACAGGAGTAGATGTTCTTTATAAAGCATTATCACGTCCTCTATACTGGATTGCAAAAAATGCTGGAGAAGACGCAGGATATGTTGTACGCCAAGTTGAAGATAATAAAGGAGTAGATTATGGTTACAACGCAACAACCGGTAAGTTTGGTTCCATGATTAGTGCCGGAGTTATCGATCCTGTTAAGGTAACCAGACTAGCACTACAAAATGCAGCTTCAATTGGGGCAATGGTGTTAACAACTGAAGCAATGGTAACCGAAGAGCCAGAAGACAAACCAGCAGGCGGACCTGGTGGGATGGGTGGGGGCGGAATGGGTATGCCAGGCATGATGTAATCTTTCACTACTCCCCCATTGTATAATTACCCTCATGAGACTAGTTTTGCAAAGAGTTAAACGCGCTTCTGTTAAGGTTCAAAATAAAGCTACTATTAAAATCGATCGTGGCTATCTAATCTATGTTGCTGTTGGCCAAGAAGACACTGTGAATGACGTAACTATCTTAGTCGATAAACTTGGTAAACTGCGATTCTTTCCACAGAAAGATAAGGTTCGGGTAAACCATGAAACACATGACTTTCAAAAATCTATAATAGATATTAAAGGGAGTATCCTAGTAATACCTAACTACACTTTGTACGGTGATCTCAATGACGGTAATCGTCCATACTTTGGACAGGCTGCTGAGCAAGAGATGGCGGCAAAATTGTATAAGCAGCTCTTAAAACAGCTGAAGAAAACGTGTGGTACGACTGTAACTGTTAAAACAGGTATGTTTGGAGAGTTTATGGAAGTGTCCGCCACCAATGATGGGCCGGCAACCTTAGTTCTTGAGCCAGACTTAATTGGCCAAATGGAAAGGGAATTAGAAATAGAAGAAACGGATGATAATTATGCTGAAAATTTTGATGACATGCTCGACAAACTTGGCGTAGACCTAGACAACATATAAAGGCTTCGCCTTTATATGTTGAGAGGCGCTTGACTCCCCTTCTTTTACCCACTATGATGTTAATATGCAAAATTTCTTCAAGGAAATCTCTGATCATAAAGATATTCCTACCTACAAGATGTTTATTGAAGGTAAGTGGCAGTTTTCTTCTAGTGATCGAACAAATGATATTGTTTCTCCGATTGATGGCAAGATTGTGGGCAGAGTTGATGTTGCAACTTCTGATGAAATTAATAGAGCTGTTAAATCAGCAAAGAAAGCACAAGAAAATTGGGGTAATACAAGCTTAAACACCAGAATTACATCAATGATGCTAGTAGCGGATTACTTGCGAGAGTATTCTGGGGAGCTTGGAAAAATATTAGCAGTAGAGATTGGAAAACCAGCTAATGAAGCAATTAAAGAATATGTACGCTCGGCGGAGATGATTGATGCGTTTATTGGTGAGGTCAGAAGTTTGCGGGGCGAAGAGATTCCTTCAGACCAGTTTCCTGGGGTAGAGCTGGGGAAAACAGCAATCGTAAAAAGGGTGCCAAGAGGAGTAATATTAGCGATTGCTCCATTTAACTATCCTATTAATCTAGCGGTGTCCAAATTAGCACCAGCTCTTTTAACAGGTAATACTGTTGTATTTAAGCCTCCAACTTATGGATCAATTTCAGGAACATATTTGACCAAAATCTTTGTTGAAAGCGGTTTACCAGAGGGAGTTATTCAGCTTATAACCGGAGCAGGTTCCCAAATTGGAACTAAAACTACTGGTCACCCAGATATTGCCATGGTAGCTTTTACGGGTTCTTCTGAAGCTGGTGAAACTATCTGTAATAATTCTGGCATGGCAGATTGTTTATTTGAATGCGGAGGTAACAATCCGTTAATAGTACTATCCGATGCCAATTTAGATCTTACAACCGAGCATATTTCAAAAGGGGCATTTTCATATTCCGGGCAAAGATGTACTGGGGTAAAGAAAATCTATGGACTGCGTGCTACTTTGGATAAAGTTATTCCAAGGGTCGTGGAGTATACCAAGGCAAATATGAAGCTGGGAGATCCAATGAATAAGGGGATCAATATGGGTCCAGTTATAACTGAGAAGGCAGCTCATACTATCATGCGTCGTATTAATGACGCAGTAAAACAAGGAGCAGAGCTTGTATATGGAGGAAATGCTGATGGGCCCTATATAGAACCAACTATTCTTCGTAATGTAACGGAAAAAATGGAAGTAGCACATATGGAGACTTTTGGGCCAGTTATTTCGTTTATTGAAGTTGATAATATTGATGATGCAATTGAGATGATAAATGACTCAAAATATGGTCTCCAGGCCTCTATCTTTACCGAAGATGAAGGAACTGGTTTGTCCTTAGCAGATAGGATTAATACGGGAACAGTCCAGATAAACTCGAATCCCCAGCGAGGGCCAGATCACTTTCCATTTATGGGGGTAAAATCCTCAGGTATTGGAGTGCAGGGAATAAGATATTCTCTAGAGGCTATGACAAGGTTAAAGTCAGTGGTATTAAACAGCCCCCACTAAATATGTCTAGTTTTATGCATTCCAAAATTATTCAAAAAACGGTTGATACTGTTACGAGCAGGCTTGGTAATCTTCTAGCTTCTATTATAACTCACACACCAAGTCACTACTCCGAAATTGATAAATTGGTAGGTGCAGTTAGAGTTAAGAGTAAGAAAAAAGTTACTTTATCTACTGATATTGATGATATTTACTATCGATGAAATAGTGTTAATTTTAAGGAGTTAAACCTACTCACAAACCCTTTTTAATCCCAAGCGAAGCAAAGCAAGGTCGCTCGTCGTAGCTTTAGCTCCGACGAAGCGGGCCAAACCCCCCTTCCTCCCGCCCGCGGAAGCGACCCTTTCGGATTGGACGATTTTCCTTCGACTTCGCTCAGGCCTTCGGCTCTGAGGCTCAGGCTCGAAGAGATGGTGAGCCACTCGGCCCTGAGCTCGTGGCCGAAGGACCTGTCGAACCACAAGTTTTTCTTTGGCGGCAAATTCTTTTAATTCGGAAATTTGAGATTCAATACTTAAAATTTGTCGTTCTTCGCTGTCCGTTGATTTTCTGGTGTAGATAAAGTATTTCACAGTTTCCCCTTAAAAATTAAAAATGAAAATTCGGGAAGCCCGCTTTTGACCAGCCCCGCGAGATACGGAGCAAAGATAAAAAATTCCAATTTGCGCTTAAAATCGGCTGGCGAGCCCTCGAGAGAGGCGATGAGCCAACAAAGACATTTCCCAACTGGCGGAGAGGGAGGGATTCGAACCCCCGTATGCATAGCATGCATGGTTTTCAAGACCAGCCCGTTAAGCCGCTCCGGCACCTCTCCCTAGCGGAGGAGATGGGATTCGAACCCATGTGAGCTGTAAAGCTCAGGAGTTTAGCAAACTCCCCGAATTGACCAGACTATCGGACTCCTCCAGTTAGCTTGTAGTATTATAGCAAGAATATGTTTAAGTTCGATAATTTAGGTAAATACCCAGAAATCGCTCATTTTGTTACAAATCGAGAGTTTGGGGAAGTTACGCTTGAGGGCGGACAAGAAAAGCTCGCAAAAGAGCAAAATATTGAGGCTAAGCAAGTAGTTGTTATTCAACAAGTACATGGAAACGGAGTTATTGAGGCTAAAATAGGGAATTTGCAAGAGGGAGATGCCTTAGTAACTAATAAAACTGGTCTATGCCTAGCTGTGAGAGTAGCAGACTGTGTTCCTATGCTACTTTTTGACCCTACAAAGAAGATTGTTGGAGCTATCCATGCCGGATGGAGAGGTAGTGCAAAACAGATTGCCTTTAATACACTTAAATATATGCAGAATAGGCACATGGTAAATCCGGGTGATGTTATAGTTGGGATTGGACCGTCCATTGGCCCTTGTTGTTTTGAAGTAAAAGAAGATGTAGCCAGTCAATTCGAGGATAAATATAAGACAGCTGGAACTATCGATCTCTGGAAGGCCAATTATGATCAGTTATTAATGGGTGGTGTTAAGAAGAAAAATATTGAAGTGGCTAATATCTGCACAAAGTGCAATCTAGATAAATATTTCTCTTATAGAGCAACGGGGGATGCGTCCAGCTTTGCCTGTGGGATTATGTTGCTATAATCCTCTTATGGAGTATAAGAATAGGAAAGCGAGACAATATAGCATTACCGATGAGTATGTTGCAGGTATTGTGCTGACAGGAGCGGAGGCTAAGTCAATAAAGTCGGGTAGAATGAAGCTGGATGGAAGTTACGCCAAAATTAGAAATAATGAGGTGTTTTTAGTAGGAGCTATAATCCCTCAGTATAAGTATTCAAGTCTAAAGGATTACGACCAGCAACGAACAAGAAAGTTGTTGCTTAAAAAGTCTGAAATAATCTCTCTTCAGTCCAAGATTCAGAGCGGGAGATTGACCCTAATCCCCCTCTCATGCTATACTTCTCGCGGTTTGGTAAAGATCAAGCTGGGACTGGCTCGGGGCAAAAAAATGCATGAGAAACGAGACGAGCTAAAAAAGCGAGATTCCAAACGAGAAATTGAAAGAGAATTGAAGAATTACTAACGGGGATGTGTTGATTTGACAGGATGAGTACTTTAACAACTTGCAAGCCGAGCTGATTAACTCGCTAAACTTATCAAAAAATCTAATTGCAGAGGATAAAACCCTTGCAGCTTTGAAGTCCCGTTTGCGCGGGATGGAAGAGGCCTTAATGGCAAAGCGCTTCGCAGCTCGCGCTGCTTTTGCTTACGCTTAAAGGCTGTTTATAGGTCTTTCACTCGATGAAGATTTATAGGCACAAACAAAGTCGAGGCGTCAGATAAAGAATCTAGCCTGATCTTTATCGGAGAAATAAGGCAATCCTTAATGATAAGGATAGGTAAACTATCTTCGATTTGTTAGTTTAATGTCATTAAGTATCAAACTAACTAAGCTTGTGAATGAAGTTGTTTTGCTCGCTTTCTGGACGAGGGGTCACCCCCCTCCATCTCCACCACGTAAAATGGCTAATCCTCTACTTGTATTTTTAAAATTGCTTTCTCCCAAGCGGTGCGTGAGTTGTAGAAAATTTGGAGCATATTTTTGTGTTAACTGCTTAAAAAGCATTAAGCCAGTTTTTCATCAAAAATGTATTGCGTGCCAAAGAGTTTCTCATGGTGGAGCTACTCATAGGGACTGCAATAAAAGATATGGACTTGATGGGTTGTTCTGCTTGTTTAAATACCAGACAACTATAAGAGCTGGAATAACTAAGCTTAAGTATCAAAAATTAACAGATATTGAAGACGAGCTTGTAGATTTAATAGGAACTAATTTACTGCTACAAGGCGAGGCTGAGTCGCTAGATGATCTAGAGGAATTTATCTTTTCTAAGCGTCCTATTGTAGTGCCCGTACCGCTGCATTGGTGGAAACTGGCACAAAGAGGGTTTAATCAGGCCGAGATTATAAGCGAAGTAGTCGCTAGCGAATACGATCTCCCAGTTATGCCAAGAGTCCTAAGACGCAAATTTAGATCATCGAGTCAGACAAAGTTAACAAGCAAACAAAGGGTAATAAATGCTAAAAATATATATTCTGTAAATACAGATTATCTGGAGCAAGGAAAAATTGACCCAGCGCTTTGTAATATTCTATTAGTAGATGATGTAACTACTACTGGCTCTACTTTGAAAGAAGCTGCAATTGCTTTAAAACGCGTGGGTGTAAAGCGTGTCTGGGGAATAGCTCTCGCCTCATAACTTCGAGAACCCGCTTCTCGAAGTTGTTATTCAAGTTGAAAAGAGTAGATTGTGTCTTTGGATAATAGATACACAGTATTGGCTGATTCTGAGACGGTAAAATCTAGTATATTATCTAGCTCTTTCCAGCTATACTGCGCTTTATATAATCCGTCTTCTCCTAGTGTTATTATTCTGTTGCCATCTAAAAGATATAAATTGTCTAGTTCAGGAGTTTTAACCAATTTCATGTTACTCCCAAGTTTTTGCTCTAAACCTCGAATATAATAAGAATCACGCCGACCTCCAATAAATTTTAGAATCTGAGAGCCAGAAGGTGAACCCGAAACAACCCAAATCGCCCCATCAATAGCAAATGTTTGTGGTTCCAATATTTTATAATCACCCAATAAATATGATTTTTTAGAAGAAAAGGTATCCCCAGCAGAAAGATATTTCCAGATAGACCCATCGCTGCTTAATAGATACATATTCCCACCAAAGTATTTTAGATCAACAGCTTCTCCCCACTCTTCATCCTTTTCAATAATAGTTTGATCATTAATTCCAACTATATTTACACCCTTGTCTGTGAGCATATATAAGCTAGAATTAGCTCCGGTAAGGTTGCTTGCTTTTATGAGCCAACTCCCACCGGCAACAACTTCGCTTTTCTTTGTCTGTGCATCCAACTTTGCTACAAGCTGGTTCTTAGAGCTATATAAATACAAATTTGAACCTATTAGGTCTAGTTCATCAGCACTGAGATTATCACGCAAAAGTGAGAGCTCAAAAAAAAGCTTGGGCTCTACTTGGTATGTTGCGGTTGCGGCTACTTGGGCATCTTTTAATTTTTGAAGCAGCTCTTCAACTTGCTTGTATTCAGAATCATTTTTATCTATTTTAAGTAGAAGCTCAGTTAACACTTGTTCTCCTTGGCCCAGAACACTGCGAGCGCGAATGCGATTTAATTCAATCAGAGCTGTTCCCTCCTCTAACTTATGCTCGGCCATTGCAATAGATGTTGAAACTTGATCTTGAGAAACGCTTGGCGTGCTTATCCAACGGACTAATAGAAAAATTGTGGCAGCGATGATAACAAACGCCATGGTTTTAATGGGATAACGACTAATTAAACGCTTTGCGCGGCGCAACTGACGTGTGAAATTAGTGATCCTATGAATATTTCTGGTTATCCCTGGCAAAACAGCTGCAAGCTTCATTCTTGGTAGTTTAATTTTTATTGGCTGGTCTGCCTTTGCAATACCTGTGATCTGTAGCAATAACCCTACAGCTTCAAGCTTAGTTTTGTTTTTATTCTGAACTAGCTGTATTTCGTCAATAAGTTCGTCTATACTATCAATATCTACGAGCTGCCTAATAAAATTAGCTTTGCCCATAGACTCGAGTCCAGGGGTATCAATGAGAGCCAGTCTGTCTCCATCTTGAAGCTTGCCTTGTGTCTGCCCACTTTTATCCAGCAACTCTATGGCTTGACCATTGCGAATTAAAAGAACTGTGGCGTTTGATGTATGCACAGTTACCGAATTAGTGTCAATAGATACGTGTAGCGCGCCTATTGTCTCGATCTGATCTTGAAATGAAGCTAATAGTTTGTCTATTAATTGTTTGCGAGTGCCATTATTAAACTGCAAGTAACCGTTAATGGATAAACCATGAAACATCTGATTTATTAACAAGTGCCGACCTTCGGAGCTGGGAGCTGATTTGAGTTTGAGAATAACACCATAGTTATGCTGAAAATACGCTTGTGACCACACCTGGTGGCCACATATTAATGAGGCAGAGTGAAGCTTGAGGCTCATAGCATAATTAAGCCCAGAATAAAGACACCGATGGCTAGAAAAAGATGAAAAATACTGATTAGGTTAAAAAGTGGAGAGGCCCCAAGCTTAATTGATTGTATCATTAAGTTAACTTGCCTCCAGACTGCGAATGCAAAAAAAATGTACATAAAAGCAATTGTAATTAGCATAAATTTGGCAATACCACCTGGGGTTATGCTTGTCAATAAGTCTAAAAATAAATTACTATTCAAGTTCATCTTTATGTTTAGCTATAAATGCTTGTGCTTTTGATGGTTCGTTTTGCTCCCAAACTTCTAGAATTTTCCTGACAACAGCAGCCGGATCTGGAACGTCTTCAAAGTCTAGATTTGGTTTAGCGCCAGCTGTCTGAATAAATACATCTCCAAAGTTAAAAGTTGTTCTGACGAAACCTGTTCGTCTGAAAGTAATATCTTCCAGTTGAGTAATTCTCGTCGCGGTTTCTTCTTTCGATAGTAAGGATGGAAACTCAATATCCACCAGCCTATGGTTGGTAACCAGATCAACGTCATAAAACCAAAGCAAGAAGCGCATAAATGCATAGCCAAATGTACTCATATACCATATGAATAAAATATAGATAATTAGGTTGAAAGTTATAAACGTAGGCAGAACACCAATTTCAAGTATTAGTGGCACGATGAGCAAAGGCGTAAGCGCTAATAAAATTGCGCTGACTATCCAGGAAATTTGAGTAATGGGATGGCGACGCAATAATAATACAATATCTTCGTCACTTGTTTGTGTCTCAAATCGTAATCCCCGTGGTTTATGTATAAAACTTGCAAGTATCATTTTCTTTCTATATTATACAGTGGTCCTACAATTTGAATATTTGCCGGTGCCCTTAGATTGAAATAGCTTTTAAATTCATCTCCATTAAAACTAATTCCATTAATATTCACACTCGTTGTTCTACCGTTCCCAAAATCTGCTCCGACAGAAACACTAGTAGCATTATCTATTGGCGACCCTCCCCTACTTCTTAGTTCTTGTTTCACTTTGTCTTCATTCCAGACTTCACCCCCATAAGGATGTGCTTTGTCAGTTTGGTAAAAATGATCGCCCAAATTACTGTCTTTCTTTGCCAGCATTATCACATTGGCAATATCCGCAACTTCATTTGGTTTTAGCCATGCTGATTTACCATATTCACCGCGCGAACCTTGAGCAGCATAGAAACATGGTGAATCTTTATCATATGCTTTACTATTAAGATCTTCAAAACTATTTGCGCTTCCGTTTGTATCTTGGGTTCTTTTGGTCCAACTCTTGTTTGATCCCCATACATCTGCTGAACTATAAGTATAGCCTCCATCGGTTGATGAATACCAAGCTATTATAATCTCACCTCCATTAGTTAAAACCTTACCTGCAGTATCATTTACTGCTTGCTCCCATGCGCCACCTTTTGGATCAGTTTTAAATACCTGACAGTATTGATTAGCACAGATAGATTTTCGTCCTCTATCTGTTTGGGCTATAACATATGAGCGAGCGGCAATTGCCTGTGCCTTTAAAGCTTCACTTGGCCAACTTGCTGGGACTTCGTATATTCTTTTGATATATTCTTCTAGATTTCCACTCCAGATAACATTCCCAGCATCATATCCATTCCCATCGTTAACATTGATGGTTGTTTCTATTTGTTGGGATCCATCAAAGCTGTAGTATGCATTTAAAATTGCTTCTGCATTTTGTCCTGCTTGAGCCCTACCCAACGCCCCGTATTGGTTCATACCCACTCTGTGCGGAATTCCGTAAGTATAAAAAGCAAGTGCTGGAGAAAATCCAGGATCAATTTTTCTATCATCTGTGCAAAATAGTGCCCCTGCTCCTAAGCTTATTGGTAAGTTTAAGTTTCCTAATCTTGCGGACAAAATACTTTGTTGGCGGGCAGAAAGCTGGGCAATTTGGCCTTGTAAATCCGACTGGTATGCTTTTGCTCCCGCTACTTCTTTACGAAAGAAAGCAGCTTGTTCATCTGTTTTTTCTTTTACTATCGCAAGTCGGACTTTTTCACTTTTAAGCTCTTCTTTCTTCTCTTCCAGGTTTTTAATAAACAATACTAATTGCACAATTTCGTTACGGTCTTGTTCGAGAACTCGCTTGTTATATCCAGCTAGACGAATGGTCTCACCCAAGCTTGCTTTTGTCCCGAACAGCATCTGGATAGTTAAACTGTCTAGCCTTTTATCTTTAATAAAGAACTCGCGGATGCGCTTTTCAAGTAAGACTTGTTTCTGTGTTAGATTCTTATCTCCCTCATCTATCTTGCGCTCTTTATCTTTAAAACTGGCCTCAACTCGTTTAATACCATCCTGAATATTAGCTAAGTTCTGTTCTAATCCCTTTAGGGTTGTTTCAAGTGGAGCTGTGGCAGATTGACTTTGTTCTAGCTTATTAGATAGATTAGCAAGCTCCTTTTCAATATCCTCCAGTTCTCCAGCTTGAGCAAAGTTCGTAAACAGTAAAGAGTGAAAAGTAAAGAGAATAAGAATAGCTATAATTGCTATGTTTTTTAGTCGCAAAATTTTATTTATAGCTCTCATTTGTTCATTAAACCAAGAAGTTGACGATTATTCTGATATAGTTTATGAAAGTTATTAGCAAAATTTTCTACAAATGAGCTATCGGTGAAAAATGGCAGAAGATCTTCTTTTAAGTAATTCGATTTTATGGCTTGAATGTTTTTATCGAGCAATGTTTGTATTTCTGCTGTTTTGCTAATTTTTGTAATATCCTTCAATCGCTTTAGATTAGGCTCTACTCTCTGTTCCATAAACCAGATAAGATCGTAATAGTCTCTTCCTTTAAAAGTAATTAAACCTCCTTTGTCTTTGCGAAATGTGCGTTGAAGTATAGCAGCAATTTTAGAAGAGCACATATCGGCTAAAGAATATCTGTTAATAATAAAATTAAAGTCTCCGATGTTCTTAATAGAAATTTCCTTCATATAATACTTACTATCCAGTGGGCCCAGATCAATTCGCACAAAAAGAACATTGCTGTCGCTAGGAGTAATATTTAAACCTACCCGGTCTAACATGGGAAACTTTAGGTACATCTGACTCTTATTCCCTGCTAACTTAAATTCAAAATCTTTCACTTGTAGACTGCCAACAAAGTAGTTTGTTAAATCTCTCTCAAATCTAGAAATTGATAGATTATTAAAGTTTGCTACATCAAAATCCAGGTCTTCTGATAATCTGGGTAGTCCAAAACAGAAACGCAGAGCTGTTCCACCTTTAAAAATAAAGCTTTTACCATATCTAGAGCTGTAGACGTAGTTTAATACATATCCCTGCAATGCTTCTTTTAGCAGATTCCTTAAATATGGTGGACTAGCGCTTTTTTTGTTTAGCTGGACTATGCTGGAAAGTTTATTTATTAACATATTTTGCTATCCTCTCCATCTTAGCAGAATTAGATAATTTCACGTAGCTCTTGAATTCTCTAATATCTTCATCCTGTAGCTGACTCCAGTTAATTCGTAAAGATGCTTTAATTTCTGTTTCTAGGTCTTTACCTAAGTTACGTTTTAGATATAAGAAATCAAATAGTGTTTTAGCTTTTGTGGCGATTGCTATAGTGTATGTATCTCCGCTTACTATTGAATATCCTGTAAATAATTTATTCTTAATACTCCGATAAGCAAAACTGCCTAGCTGGTTTTGAAACAGCCGGGTTGATTTATTTGTTATGCTTGTGATTTGGTAGGTTGCTTCAGGAATTAAATTATATTTACTAAGCATGTACTCAAGAGAAAGATAAGAAGGATAACGCAGGATATTTGCTACGTATTCTAGGTAGAGTTCTTTATTAGACACAGAACTATAATACGGATCAGTAACGTACATGCCCTTTTTTAGACTAATTAAATAACCTTTATTAGCAAGCTGCTCAATTTTTTTATCAAGATTCTTACCATCCTTTCCAATAAGCATCCCCGCCGTTGACTTAGTGAAGTACGGTAGCAGCTCAAGCTGAGCCTGATCTTTTATTCCAGATATGCTAATCATAGTGTAGTAATTATGGAATAGATGTTAGAGAAAGTCAAGCATTCGTGCTCAACTTGTTTCGCCTACGAATTTGCGCTACACTTGAACTATGAGGAAAGCTTTTATATTTTTTGTTTTGTTGATTAGTCCGTGGCTTTTTCAGGTTTCTCTGGTGTATGCTCACGAAATAGCTCCTGCTCCGCATGTGTCCATTGCTATACCAACACCTGATGCGGCTCAAAGATGTGATATTTGTGGGTCTTGCTATAACCAAGCTACGCAAGTGAATGATGAACCTGGAGACTATGATCAATGTGTTTTGTGTTTAACAAAAAATACTGCTGGCCATCCACCTGAGCATAAATGGACGCCGTTGGGTTGTTTGCCAACGTCTCCGGGGTTATTTACCCAGGTAATATTGCGTGTATTTGTCTCCATTGTGGGTGGCGTTGCTTTCTTAGCAATTCTCTATGGTGGAGGACTAATTCTCTTCTCGAATGGGATACCAGAAAGGGTTGAGACAGGACGCAGTATTCTTATATCTTCAGTAGCGGGGGTATTACTAGTGATCTTTGCGGTATTTATATTAGAGTTTATCGGCCTGGAGATCTTCGGGTTACCAGGATTTGGAGGATGATGGCAAATATTGGCAAATATTGGCAATTGGTGTTATAATTTAGATTGGGTAAACCATGAAACATATGAGAACAGTAAATATTTCACTACCAGAAAATTTAGCTCAGCGAATTGAAGTTTTGTTAGCACAAAAAGAGTTTGTTTCTCGCTCAGAAGTGGTACGGACAGCGTTAAGAGTATTTTTTACGCTGGAGCAAAGAGTGGATCCAGTTGAATTAGTTCCGTTTACAAAAAAACCACTAATAGATATTAAATCTGAACTTAAAGAAGCAGGTCATGATTCTGTTTTTGTGGATAGTGTGATAAAGGGCTTAAAGGAATCGTCTGTATATAAGTAATCGTAATTCATGCAAATTCTGCCGCTTAAAGCTGTTGCCAAAACATCTTAATATCTACTCATTTCGTATTGATCGTAAATGGAGAGCTATTTTTATAGTGACAAGAGATAACAAAGCAGAGATTATTGATATTAATCTACATTATAGGTAAGATGGATTTAGAATTTGTTGGATTTATAGGATAAAGGAGTTAATTATATGAAGTTATCAAAAATGAGCTTATTTAAGAACCGTCCCTTATTACTTAGTTTGGTTTTGCTGTGCATCTTGTATCTAGCTAGCCCAACAAAAGCATATGCTCAAAACATCTCAATTCAACCAGAAGAATTTAGGACAACTGTTGATGAGTTTGGCATTGATCTCACAAATCTAAATCCCGATGTCGAGTATAAATTAAATATCCAATGCTTAGGTACACAAGTTGACTACAAATATAGCTTTGTGCCCAAGAGTCTAGATAGGGCCTATTGGCTAGATGAGATCCCAACATCTATTAAATTATACATTTACAAGTCAGGGCAAGGAATGAATTGTACTTTTCAATCTAATAACTACGATTCCCAGGTTCACACTGTTACTCTTACATGGGGAAGTAATGGTAAAACTCAAAAAAATTACAAAGTTTTGCCAAGAGAGAATTACTGCAATGTTGAATTTGATAACGACAATATCGATGTTAATTTCGATCTGAGCACCGCCGGCTTTCGTATTTATCCCGTAGATGGGTATATATTTACTGGAATTCACGGAGTTATACTTAGAGATAAAGATAATACAATTATATACAATGTTACCGGTATTATCGCGGATGATGATGGTAAAATAAAAGGACATTTGGATGAATTTGGAGAATTCTCTAACCCTGGCACATATTCAGTTGAATTAATTAAAAATAGTAATCAATTATGCACTGGCTCATTTAATTTATATAGTTATTTAGAACCAACTCCAACACCAGATCCTCAATTCACAGCTGTCTGTAACCAAGGTTACGATGACTACTTGTCTAAGTCTGAAAATTCTGGCAAGACCGCAGCTGAACTTCTTAGTGGCTTTTGTTCTCAGTCGCAATACTCTAGTTGCCATCAGTGTCCTCAGCCTACTCCAGGACAGCCAGGGATTAATCCAAGGGCAATTTGTGAGCAATTAGGAGATAGTAATGATCAGTCGTCGTGTTTTAAGTGTTTTGACCCAAAAAATTATGGTTCTGATGCAAATGAACGCTCTAAATCCCCTGGTTCCTGGACGGCGCTGGGGTGTATACCAACAGATACAGCGGGCTTTGTGAAGTGGTTATTGGGACCTTTCATGGGGATTGCGGGAGGAATTGCCTTTTTGTTGATCTTAAAGGGTGGATATCAGATCATGTTTTCACAAGGAAATCCGGAGTCAATTACGGATGGAAGAGATACGATAGTTGCCGCAGTCTCTGGACTTGTTGTGATAATCCTTTCAGTAGCAATTTTGGAGATAATTGGAGTGGAAATATTAAATATACCAGGATTTGGTAGATAATGATTATAACCGTTAATAAGTTGACAAAAGATAACAGAAACGAGACAAGGCGAGGCTTTTCACTTTAGTGGATAGCCTTGCCTTAAGCGAGTGATTGTCTTATCCGCTTAACTTAAAGGCAAGACCTTCCATTTCATGTAGGGTCTTGCCTTGTCTCGCTTGTTGAATTGTGAACAGTTACTAATCTAGGGTTTGGCAGGTAGTTGATTGTGTATTATGATTACATCATGAGAAATACTAAACAAAAACGCATGAAAGCAATAAAGATAAAAAAGCCGTTGAAACATGGCTTAAAGAAACAAGAGACGAGTGGCCGGATAGGTGGAAATCCAATGAAAGATATTGATATAATTTCATTATGAATGATAAATTGGCATTAACATTACCGGGGGGGTTTGATGTAGATGTTCCTGTTCCTACGGTTGGGGCTGGGACTCCAACTCCGGATGGCTTGCTGCAGCAAGGTGGGATTAACATAGGGACAATTATTAACTCATTGCTGCCTTTGGTGTTTTGGTTTGCCGGAATTTTGTTATTTGTTTATCTTATTTATGGAGGGTACAAGATGCTTACCTCGATGGGAGATGAAGGAGCTATAGAAGAAGCAAAAGGCACGATTACCAATGCAATTCTGGGGATAGCTATTGTATTTGTGGCATACTTTGTAGCCCAATGGATGGCGAGTGTTTTTGGAATCAACGACCTGTTTGGTTAAAAAAGGTGGTTTTGGGTTAAGCGTGCTCCCTTTGCTGGTTTGTTGATGATAACTCTTTTTACTTCAGGTAGTTGCTTGAGTTTGTTGACAAGTATTTTTGTATTCTTTTCCTGACAAATAATGTGAACATCCTGTCCGGTATTAATTGTGAAATAAGTTTCCAGTCCCTTGTTTCGCCAACTCTTAACCGCTTTCATTACGATAAGAGTTCCATTCTGCCAGTAAATCAGCGATGGCCAAGAGGTTAACATTATTGCGTGCAATTCTAATGCTTCCACCTCTAACAATTTTCCAAAAGCCGTAAAATCTTTTGTTTTAATATACTGGATGGCTTTTTTTATTTTATTATCTATATTTTTTAATCGTGTATCCATAAAGAGGCTTGAGCCTGAAATTGTTTGGCCCTCACTGGTAGAGATGTCTTTTTTACTGGAACTTACAAGTGCTACAACGTCAACAATGTTCCAGTGATTGGCATTAAAAATTGTTTTGGCAAAAGACGTTTCGCTCGTATCACCATTCATCCACTGAACAAAGCCATCCGGAATTGAGCGGCAGGCGGATCCAGATCCTTGGCGGGCAAGAATAGAGAGCTCCTTTTCACTTAGATTAAGTCCTGCCGATTTTGCTGATGCAACTGTTAAGGCAGCAAATCCTGAGGCAGAAGACGAGAGACCTGTTGAGCTGGAAAAATTATTTATTGATATGACTTTTGCATGTGTATTAATTTGAGCTAAAGTACGTACGCGGTCCAGCTGCGTAATTGCACGAGCAGATTCGTCTTTGATCGTTTTACCATTAATAATTATTTCGTCTTTGGTATATTTTTGTGAAAATTCAATCGTTGTTGTTGTGGTTAAATTGCTTAGATTCATAGCAATACTACCGTTTTCCGGTAGGCGTAAGTTTTCGTCCTTCCTTCCCCAATACTTAATAAAGGCGATGTTGGATGGGGCTATTGCTGTTGCTTTCATAATTCCAATTGTACACCAGGAGCTCCTGTTTGAATATTAATTAATTCCCCACCTGCAGCAACGATCGCTTGCTCAACTGGTTGCTTAGTTTTGTCTGATACCAGTGCAATCATACAATCTCCTCCACCAGCGCCGGAGAGTTTTGCCCCATAAGCTCCCGCACTTAGCGCGGCTACGCACAAATCATCCAATTTTTCGGTAGAAACTCCTAATTGAACCAGGAGTCCATGATTGATGCGCATGAGATTGCCTAAGCTTTGCCAATCCTGATTTTCAAGACAAATTTTTCCTTGGCTTACTAGCTCTGCTATTGTATTAAAAATGTCATCAAACATCGCTGGATTTTTTTCTTTACGCTTTGCAAGGTCTTTAACAATTGTAGCTGTATCTTCCTTGATTCCTGAATAACCCACAACCAGTGATATTTTTGCTTTAGTAGTTGGTTCAATCTCTTTTCCACCAGTTACAAAGTAAAGTGTGCCGCCAAAAACAGCTGCTGCAACATCAAAACCCGAGCCAACTCCTTGAACGTCTAACACTGTCTGGTAGCTAAGATCAAATATTTCACGCTTAGATAGATTTATACCAGTTAATTCAGCTAATCCTTTTATCGTGCAGACTGCAGCGCCGGATGAGGAGCCAAATCCAAATTTTGCTTTGAATTGGGATTTGGTAGTTATGCTGACACCGTGTTTTAGTGGGTATACTTTGTGAAAATTTCTTACTGCAATCTCGACAAACTGAGCAGGTTTAGGAATCTCTCCTTTTCCAAGCTCTTCCAGCTTTTTTTCGTAGTTTTCTAACTCTACATCCTTAGCATTTAGAATTATTTTTTGGGTTCTGAGCTTTGATATTTGAGCTTGTAATCGGTGGTTTATGGCTGTAACAAGGCATGGGCGGTTATATACAACTGCGTGTTCACCTAATAGCATTAATTTCCCCGGAGCTGAAACTTTAATCGTCATACAACTATTTTTTCAATGCGTACTCCTTCTGTTCCTAGATTGGCTTTCATAATTTCAAGGCCATATTTTTTAATACTCTGTTTAAGCTTGTTAAGATTTTTATGATATACAGGTAATACCCCTGATTTATCCTTAAATCCTCCCCCTCCGCTAATCTTTGCTACTCCTCCGCTTTTTTCTATACTGCGAATAATCGAAGCGGTAGAGTTGCTGACCATACCGGCTTTTTCCAGAAGTCTTCCGTTTTCTTTTATTCCCTTCATTAGTGACAGCTCGTCCTCGTCGTGAATGGCTTGGGTTATCTGTTTAGTAACTATTTCAAAATCATCCACCGAATTTGGTTTGAATTTTTCAACCATTTCTTTAGTTGATTCTTTGGGCTTACCAGTATTGATAAGATAAAAATGCTGGAGCGAATTGGCTACTTTAAACTGAAACTTAAAGAGGGATTTTAAGAATTCAAATTCTTTCCTGTACCAGACAAATCCCCCAAATGTAACTGTTGATGTGTCAACTCCCGAGGGGTTGCCGTGCTGGAACTTGTCTACCTTGTAGGCTAGCTCGTTTATTAATCTGTGGTCAAGTTTAGAATTTCCGGAAGTGGCTACTAAAAATGCAGTTACAATTCCTACACCAAGAGCAGCGGATGACCCCATGCAGGCACCACGTGGGATATCACTTATGATTTCAAGATTGAAATTCGTGGGAAACTTTGCGCCAAGATAGTTTTGCATTATCTCAACAGCCTTTTTTACTAGCTTCCCCTTAGTCATGGCATATCGAGAACCCGCTTCTCGAAGTTCAGGATATGTGGTTAGGGTTACAGTTAGACGCTTGTCCACTGCGGCTGCAAGAGCTGGCTTACCATAAACAACCGCATGCTCCCCTGTTATTATTATTTTCCCCGGTACACTGATTACTACTTTCACTTTATTTTAAATTTAATTCCATAAGGAATGATGCCTTCTTTGCTACTTTCTCTGACTTTGCGTAAAACGGCTTTTACTTTTACTCCGGATTTTAGCTTTAGAATATTACAGTCAACTAGCTGACCGGCCATTTTTACTCCAGATTTAAGCTCTATTAATGCAACAATGTATGGAGCAAATTGCTTAAATCCGGTAGGTGGCGTGCGCACGATAGTCCAAGACAGCACTTGTCCTTCCTGTAATAGGAGTTCTGGAATGTATTTTTGCCTGCGCCAGAGTTTTATTGGACTTATCATATTATTTAAGGCAAGGCCTTTAATTTTTATTAAAGGCCTTGCCTTTATTAGTTAAGATGTGAATTACTGCAGTTCCTCCTGATCCTCCAATATTGTGAGTTAATCCTAATTTAGCCTCTCCTTTGACCTGCCTTTTACCGGCCGAGCCCCTAAGTTGCTCAACTATTTCCACAACCTGCTTTACGCCAGTTGCTCCAACTGGGTGGCCAGCGGCTTTTAATCCTCCCGATGTGTTTACTATTAGCCCCTTACTTCCTAGCTTAAATTGTCCTTTTTCCAGCCTTGGACCCGCTTCTCCTTTTTTAACAAATCCAATATCTTCAAGAGCTAATATTTCAGCTATCGTGAAGCAGTCGTGAAGCTCGGCAACGTTTATTTCTTGTGGATCAATATTTGCACTGGCAAATGCTTTTTGAGAAGCAAGTTTTGTTGCTTTGATTTCAGTAATAGACTCTCTTCCTGCTAACCCGGTGCTATCTGTGGCAACTTGTGAAGCAAGGATTTTTACTTGTTGATTTTTTGCTGTAAGAATTACAGCACTCGCTCCATCTGTGATCGGCGAGCAATCGTATAGTTTAAGTGGGTCGGCAATACATGTGCTGTTTAGCACATCTTGTTTAGTTAGTGTAAATGGATATTGGGCTTTGCAGTTTAAGCTGGCGTGAAAGTGATTTTTAACTGCAACTAGCGCAAGTTGGCTTTCTGTTGTGCCATACTTTTGCATATGCGCTCTTGCCATTAACGCATAAAGAGCTGGAAATGTTAATCCAGCAATACGCTCGTCTTCACTAGCTGCCTGCATTAAGCCCGCGGCGACTTCTTCGGGTGCATAGTCAGTCATTTTTTCGATACCTAAAGCTAGTACGGTTTGATATGAACCGCTTTTTACCGCCTGACAAGCTTGGTGTACGGCAATACCACCGGAAGCACAGGCTGCTTCAACTTTAATCGCTGGAATGTTTAAACCAAGTTCTCCAGAGATGGCGGCTCCTAGCTGTTCTTGATCACCAAAATTACCAGAAAGCATGTTTCCAACATAAATAGCATCGAGGTTCTTTATTTCAAGGTTAGCGTCCTCAAGTGCGCCATAAATAGCTTCTTTCATTAAAGAAGCAAATCCCTGACTCCAGAGTTCTCCAAATTTTGTTGTATATACTCCTGCAATGCCTATTGTCATATTATGCCTGTCATTTTTAAATACTGGATATAGTTTATGTACTCTTTGTCTTTAATCTGTGTGGATACAGAATTATTTTTAGGTAAACTATGAAACAGTAGTTTTCGGTATTCTACTATCTCCTTTGTTACTTCAAAACTAAAAGCATCAGACCCCGCTCCTGAGCCGTATGAAACAACAAAAATTCGTTCTCCTGGCTTTGCTACGTCCAACACTGCTGCAAATCCTATAAGGGTTGAGGCAGAATATGGATTGCCTATTTGATTAATAATTAAACTTGGCTCAAGTTGTGAGCTTGAAAATCCTAGTTCTTTTGCTACTTGTCTTGGAAACTTGCCATTTGGCATATGAAAAACACAGTATTTATAGTCTGTTGGTTCTGTTTTGCTTATCTTTAATAGTTGAGTTGCTGCCTCTTTGACGTGTCTTAGATACGCAGGCTTGCCGGTAAATCTACCGCCATGAGAAGGATATTTAATTCCATCTCTGCGCCAGAAGTCTGGGGTATCGGAAGAATAAGAAGTCATACAGATAAGCTTGGCAATTACTTTTTCGCTTCCTAGAATATAGGCTACTGCAGCCGAACCGGCTGTATACTCTAGCGCATCGTGCGGTCTGCTCTGTGCTTTATCCGATCCGATAACTAATGCCTGATGATATCTTCCTGACTCAATAAGTCCGAGGCTGGCCTGCATACCTGCTGTAGCTGCTTTGCAGGCGAATTCCAGATCTGCCGCAAGATAATTATTTGATAAGCCAAGGGTGTCTCCCACAATTGTAGATGTGGGATTTACTGCGTATGGATGAGATTCTGATCCAACAAAAACTATGTCAATACTTCCAACTTGCTTAAGACTTAACCTTTCACTTCGTAAAGGGTTAAGTCTTGCAATTGCAAGCTGGGCTGCTTCTACTGCCAGAGTTACCGAGTCTTCGTCGATACCCGCTACTGCCTTTTCGTTTATTCCCAGTGAAGTGATCACATCATTGGGATTTTTACCCCAGACACTACAGATTTCCTCTACCTTTATTCGGTAGCGTGGAATGTATGATCCATAACTAATAATTCCTGCTTGTTTCATCTTGCTAATTTTTGGTGCGCCACTGCTAGTGACCCTACTGATTGACTGGCTAATAAAGATAATTCACCAGCAAGAACTGCTCCGGCAAGAACTTCAGCTAATTCCTGCGAGCTACCTACTTTTAGTATTTGAAGTGCTTCTTTTTGTGTGGCAAGTTTAGTCCCTCCACCAACTATTCCCACTAACAAAGCTGGCAAGTAAACACTAAAGTGTAGATCGCCGTTAGCAAGTCCTCTTGCAACGGTGATTCCCATGCTTCCTTCCACAACATGAGCAGGATCTTGTCCGGTAGCAATAAATATGGCAGCAACAATGTTGGCGTAGTGTGCGTTAAAACCCATGCTTCCACTTAACGCGGATCCCAGTATGCATTTTGCAAGCCAAACTTCCTGGATCTTTGGAGCTGTGGTTTTTAGTGTTTCACTTACAACATTGGCGGGGATAATAACTTCAGCCCAGGCTTTAAACCCGCGACCATTTATGAAGTTAAGCCACGCCGGCTTCTTATCTATGTCATAGTTACCGGCAATAGAGATGCAACTGGATTTGGTTTTGGCTTCAATTGTTTTGGCTATTTTGTCCGTAGCAATTGTTGCCATGTTCATGCCCATCGCATCTTGGGTATTAAAGTACAGACGTAAAAATACGTAATTACCAACAGAGCTTGTATCTATTTTTGTTAGCTCGATGTGAGACGACATTGTTTTGGCAATTTTGTCTAAATTTTTTAAATTTCTCTCCACCCACTTTACAAGAGAACCCGCTTCTCTAAGTGATTTAATTTTAAAAACTGGCCCACGAGTTACTCCCACTCTTGATGCAATCGAAACAGCTCCCTTGGATCTTGCGATCGCTTTGCAACCACGATTTACAGAAGCTACAAGTGCTGCCTCAGTTGTGGAAAGAGGTAAAAAATATTCTCTGCCGTTAACCAAAAGCGGGCCGGCAATACCCATTGGAATTTGTGTCGAGCCAATAACGTTTTCACAATTTTTGTTCTGTTCGCCAATTGTATGTTTACCCATTTGCTCTAGATTAACATTGAGCTTTGTCTCTAGATACTCTCTGCGTTCTTTTGCTGATTTTAGGTTGCGTAACTTTGTCATATTTTAGATAAACGGAATGCGGAAAATATTTAACTTGTACATTAACAATGCATAACCAATACCAGCGGGAAATATAATTATGGAAGCTATAATTATGCGTTGTAAGTCAAGCTTGAGAGCGAAACGGAGAGTTAGGTAATATAAAATGCCTTTCCATAGAAATAATATTAAACTAGCTACAACAAATGCATAACTAAAAAGCTGACCAGCTAATGAAGAGGTACGAGGTGGTGGAATAAGAAAATAGAGAGTGGAAGTCATGTAAAACCAGATTAACGTTGGCCAGAGACTATAACCCCAGGCGATTGCCACGCCAGACAATTTTCCCTCACCCTTAAGCAGCCTCCCCACAGAATATATGCTTAACACCACCAGTGCGTAAGTGGTAAGTGTTACCATGGAAATAGTTATCCCGCTTTTGGCTACAATGTATGGGTGAAGTCCGTGTCTTACAACGCCAGCGAAGAAAAAATATAACCCGATAAAAACAAACAGTGGAAAGATTTGCACAGGGTGAACACTTTTAACAATCTCTCGATAGGTTTCATATGGCTTGGCAAAAACTCCATAAGAGTTTTGTATAAACAAGATAAATCCTTTAATAAGTTCTGTCATATTAAAGGCCTTGCCTTTAATATATTTGTCAAAAACCATGTTGCAATACTGAAGTTAAACTAATAATTCTAAGCTGAAATAATAAATAGATAATAAGAGCTAAGATTAAGGCAGATGGAAGAATTGCTTTTATTGGCCAGGACTTAATAAGACCAGTGGTTTGTTTATAGCTCTTTGTTAGAAGCCCAAGATCTTGCATTGGAAGTTCTGAAACTTCGTCCTGCTTTTTTACTAATTGTTGGTACAGCGTATCCTTGTTTGACATATCTAAAGGCAAATTCACGTCTAGCACGAAATAATATACTCTCGGCACTCTTTGCGCTCACCCCGAGTTTTAAGGCAACTTTTGCCACAGGCAGCTCTCTTAAGTAATGCAGTTGTAATGCCTGACTATACTTTGGTCGTAACGAATGCAATATTTCATGCACTCTCTCTTTCGTAATTAGCTTATCCAGTTCATCCTCAGATGTAGTCAAGACATGAAGAAGATGTTCAATTGCTGGAAATCTGGAGAATAATAAGGTTTTAATACGTCGCTTGCGATAAAAATCGGCAATTTTATACTTGGCGATAGCAGTAACATAAGTTTTAAGGCTGGATTCTCCAGCGTAGTCACGAAATGCATCCAGAGAAGCAATTAATGTGTTTTGGAGGATCTCATCAACGTCTCTCTCGTCTTTTATTTTTTGATTAATAAATCCCTTTAAGATGGGGGTGTAAGATTTATAGTATTCCCAGAGAGTTGCTCTTTCTCCATTTAGTATCTGAGATACTAGCTTAATATCCGCTTTTTTTGCCTTTTGCATTTTGAATTGCTATTATACCAGTAGGTCAAAGACTATTAAAATATGGAAGTATATGCAGTAAATTTAGTGGACCCGTCAATTTTTCCACCGGCAGCGGTAATAAGCGACCCTGGCAGTTTTATTAATATCTTGCTGAGATTTGTGTATCTGATTGCGGGTATTATTGCTTTTGGTTTGTTTGTGGGTGGTGGACTTACAATGATCGCCGGGGCCAACAGCAGTGATAGCTCTAAACTAGAAAAAGGGAAACACGCAATTACCTATGCTATTATTGGGTTGGTAGTAATTTTTGGTAGTTATTTCTTTATACAATACATTGAGGGTATATTTGCCATTAAGATACTATAACTTATGATAACTAAAGCTCTAGCGGCAGAATGTATTAAGGGACTAGGGCCTTTTGGGAACTTTTGTGAAGAGGCTGCTACTATTACTGGTGGACCTGAGCAAGGCGCAGCTGTTCTGGGTAAAATTTCCAATATTATTAGTCGTTTACTGGGAGTGGTGACAATTGTGGCGTTTTTATGGTTCTTGTTACAGTTTGTCTCAGGGGCCTTCGCTTGGCTAAACTCTGGTGGAGATGAGGGCAAGCTGGTAGAGGCCAGAAATAGGATAACTAACGCTGGTTTAGGATTAGTCTTAGTGGTGGGGGTGATGGCGATAATGGGTCTTGTACAGTCATTCTTTGGAATAAATTTCTTAGACTTAGAGAGTTTTTCTGGGTCTTTTCTTGATCCAGATGTAACACCTGCCCAAACACCATGACCAAAGCATACGCAGCCATTACAAATCCAGTTGTCAGTCCCTTTAGCTTGGGTGATTTAATTGCTGATGTCTTGTCTTTTGCCATATTAATTGGCTTTATCTTAACTTTCTTCTTATTACTTCGGGGTGCATTGGCGTGGATCAGCTCTGGTGGAGATGAGGGCAAGCTTGAGGCAGCTCGCAACAGGATTACTCAGGCTATTATTGGATTGGTGCTTTTAGTTTCAGTTTGGGTGATTTTTACCTTCGTAGGAGACTTTGTGGGATTGGACCCCACAAACTTACCCATCCCTTCACTACTTGACAACTAATTTTGGATATGCAATTATAGTTACATATGATAGAAAAAGTTTTTGCAGAAAATTTGGTGATTGGAGCAGGTGATGGTGGATTTATTAAAGACATTGAAGCAGGCGTCCTTATAACGTCTTTGATAAGTTTCTTTATTATTATCTCTTTTATTACCGCTTTCTTCTTTCTACTACAAGGAGCTTTGGGCTGGATTACTTCGGGTGGAGATG